>CANJCG010000041.1 GCA_947472655.1 Actinomycetota bacterium | reverse complement strand
TATGTCATCCCGCTTGGGATAGGTGCGGCATGCACGCCGTCACTCTTTGCGCTTTCTATCTTGGTGACTGGGCAAGAGCAATGGCGCAAGCGGGCAACAGCACTTGCCGCAGGAAGCGCGCTGGCCTTTAGCTTATTTGGGCTGCTCATAATTTTTGGCTTTCGCAAATTACCTCTTCCCGAATTAGATGGTTCAGATTGGTTTGGGGCATTGATACGCCTGCTGGCTGCTGCAATTCTTGCGGTCAGCGCGGTGTATCTCCTCATTCCACATCCAGCTTTAGAGAAGCGGGTGGAATCTCGCATTCAGGCGTATGTCCAAAACTCAAGTCTCGTGATGATGTTTGCCGTTGCCTTCTTGCTGAGCATCAAGGATGTCTCCTCGTTTGTCATGCTGGTTCCTGCGCTTCACGACATCGCGATTTGTCCGAACTTCATCGAAGCTGGGCTGGCGCTTATTGTGTTGTACGTGTTGGCCTTATCGCCGGTTTTGGCACCAATCGCGGTGCGGCTATTTTTCGAAAAGGGTTCACGAGATCCAATGCAAAGACTTTATCGGTTCACGATGGATCACCAATTTCAAATCATTGGGTTTGTTGCAGTCATCTTGAGCGCCTATCTAGCTGTGACTGGCTGGCAGCAGCTGCCTTAAGCGCTACTCGGCAAGGCCAGCCTTCTTGAGGCCACTCCAAGCGAACGGTAGGAGGCTTGCTGCAACGGCGATCTTGATGAGGTCACCGACAAGGAAGTCCTTGACGCCATAGGCCCACGCAGATTCTGCACCGAACCATGGAATGTCGAGGTTGAACTTCAGCCACGTAGCGCCAACTGCATAAATCGTGAGGTTGCCAATAATCATGAGGCCTACCGAGCGAAGGAAGGTACGGCTTGCACCGTGCTCTGCGAGTTTGCCAACGACAAGCGCAGCCAAAATGAAGCCGACGATGTAACCAAAGCTTGGGGCGGCATAACCTGAAGAAGCTTCAGCGAACCAGGGCATACCAATGACGCCAGCAACCGCGTAAACGAGCATGGCCAAAACTCCGCGAGCTGATCCAAGGGCTGCCCCGGTGAGCACTACGGCAAAGGTTTGAAGGGTCAATGGAACTGCAGCATTCCACGGCAAGTAAAACGCAATTTGTGCGCTTACGCCCACAAACGCAGCGCCTCCGATCACGAGGGCGACATTACGTATCCAGCTTTGACTGACAACGTCAGCCAGTACGCGTGGGGCAGGGGATGCCAGTGCCATGAATTCCTCCAGCAATGAATAACGCGAGCCTTTCGCGACAAATGAACTCTACCGGTTACTATGGGGAAATTGGCATGGGCTTCGAAGTAACAGTGGCTGGGGAAGGCGACTGGTTACTAAGGAGGCTCGATGACCACGCACATTCAGGCCAAGCCTGGAAATTTAACGTCCCGTGAAGCTCATAGCGCACGTGGAGTGGTGCTTATTCATGCTTGCCCTCGTGCGGTGAGCCCGCATCTGGAATGGGCGTTATCCAGCGTGTTTGGCACCAGCGTGAAATTAGACTGGAGCGAGCAGCCGGTGGCACCTGGCTCTGTCCGGTCCGAGATTCTGTGGCAGGGTCCCTCGGGAATGGGTTCCAAGTTAACGAGCGCGCTGTTGGCCTTTAAGCAAGTTCGCTACGAAGTAACGGAAGACGCGAGCGCAGGGCGGGCAGGAGAGCGCTTTTCAGTGACTCCAAGTCTTGGACTCTTCCGGGCCGATATCGGTGAGCATGGAGATGTCATGGTGGCAGAAGAACGGATACGTACCGCACTTCAGCATGCAGCGATGTCTGGCGAAGGTTTAGCCGATGAAATCGCGCGGTTGATAGGTGAACCTTGGGATGAAGAGCTTGAGTCATTTCGCTGCGCACACGAGGGTTCAACAGTTCGTGTGCTGCACGACGTTATCTAGACGCTCTTAAATACCAAGGCTACGTCGTGGCCACCGAAACCAAACGAGTTATTCAGCGCAGCAATATCACCGGCTGGCAACTGCACTGGTCCGTCTTTGGTGACCTGCAACTCGATCGAAGTGTCAAAGTTGAAGATGTTGATACTTGGGGGAGCGATGCGATCGCGAAGGGCCAGGATGGCAAAGATCGATTCCACTGCGCCGGCACCGCCAAGCAAGTGGCCGGTCATGGATTTCGTTCCCGAAACCCATGCGTGGTCAGCTTGACCGCCGAGTGCCCGACGAATTGCGACAGACTCAGCAAGATCGCCTTGAGGAGTTGAGGTGGCATGAGCGTTTACGTGGATGACGTCAGCAGGAGAGATGTCTGCATCAGCCAATGCCATCGTGATTGCGCGAGCAGCACCGGCACCTTCTGGGTCAGGCTGAGCAATATGGTGCCCATCTGAAGTAAGGCCAGAGCCGCCGTAGCGTCCATAAATCTTTGCGCCACGGGCTCGCGCATGTTCTTCTTCTTCAAGAATCAAAATCCCAGAGCCTTCACCCATGACGAAACCATCTCGGTCAATGTCATACGCGCGAGAGGCTGTGGCTGGATCGTCATTGCGAGTTGAAAGAGCGCGCATTGCAGCGAACCCGGCCATCGTGACTCCGTTCATGCACGCCTCAGTGCCACCGGCAACGACGACGTCTGCACGCCCGTCTTCGATCATCTTTGCCGCATAAGACACAGCTTCAGCACCAGACGCGCAAGCACTTACGGGAGTATGCACACCCGCACGTGCGCCTACTTCAATGCCAACCATTGCGGCTGGGCCGTTAGGCATGATCATCGTGACCATATGTGGTGAAACTCGTGCTGCACCCTTGTCACGCAAAGTTTCATACGCCTGAATAAGCGAGTTAATACCGCCGATACCTGAAGCCACAACGACACCTAACCGAATCGGATCAACATCCGGGGTGCCAGCATCAGCCCAGGCTTCACGCGAGGCGATAAGCGCGCATTGCTCTGAGCGGTCCATGCGGCGCACTTCTACGGGTTTGAGAATTTCGGCAGGATCAACCTTCATCATCGCGGCAATCTGAGCCGGTTGGTCTGCAGCCCAATCAGGACCTAGCCGAATAGTGCCAGGAGTGCCAGCAAGCGCCGCAGCCCATGTTGATGCTGCATCGCCACCGATTGGGGTAGTCATTCCGATGCCTGTCACCACAACGTTACGTGTCATTGCGTGTACTCCTGAGTTCCTAGATCGAGTGTTACCTACAAGGGAGTGGGGGTCATCCCCAACGGGAGCGACCCCCACTAAGCCTTTGAGTTAAACGTGTGCGCTGATGAAAGTCACAGCGTCGCCAACAGTCTTAAGGTTCTTCACTTCGCTGTCAGGAATCTTTACGCCCCACTTGTCTTCGCATGCCATAACAACTTCGACCATGGACAGTGAGTCCACATCAAGGTCATCAACAAAAGACTTGTCCAACTGGACGTCTTCTGCCGGTACTCCTGCAACTTCATTCACAATTCCAGCCAAACCGGCCAGGATGTCCTCACTCATGACTTTCCTTTCGTTTCTTAGTTAGTAATTTCGGTTGAGAAAATTAGGGAAGCGTTACTACTTGTGCTGCGTAAGCTAAACCGGCACCGAATCCAATGATGAGTGCGATACCACCGCTAGGCACGCTTGCTTCTGCCTTAATTCGCGAGAGGGCTAGCGGAATCGAGGCTGCTGATGTATTTCCGCTGGTCACGATGTCTCGTGAAACGTGCACACTGTCTGGAATCTTGAGTGCCCGTACGAGTGCATCGGTTATACGATTATTAGCCTGGTGTGGAATGAAGGCATCAAGTTGATCAACAGTCAGACCCGCTGCGTCAATGGCTTCTTTGGCAACGCGAGCCATTTCCGTAACTGCCCAGCGAAAGACAGTTTGTCCTTGCATATAAAGCATCGGAACGTTGTTGATCGGATCCTTTCGCTGATCAATGAATGATGGCGCTATTCCGAGTGCTTGCGTCTGAGTGCCGTCTGATCCCCACACTGTCGGCCCGATTCCAGAGACAGTAGAAGCGCCGATTACCACTGCGCCCGCACCGTCACCGAAGAGAAAGGCTATTGAGCGGTCACCTTCCTCAAACCAATCAGTGAGTTTTTCTGCTCCGATGACGAGCGCATATTTCGCGTTACCACTGCGAATCGTGTCACTGGCTAGGCCAACGCCGTAGCAAAAGCCCGCACAGGCACTGGAGATATCTGTGGCTGGGATTCCGCCAGCACCGATTTGAACGGCAATTTGAACAGCAGCTGATGGGGTGAGATAGGGGTAGGTGCAGCTTGCAAGCAAGATGAGGCCAAGTTCTGTTGGATCAATTTCAGCGCGTTCAATCGCGATTTTTGCAGCCTTCACTGCCATGTCAATGACTGATTCATCCTCAGCGGCATAGCGGCGTTCACGGATACCGGAACGTTCAAGAATCCATTCATCGCTGGAATCGATCCTCGAGCAGATCTCCGCGTTATCAACGATGCGTGACGGGCTGTAGGCGCCCACCGACAAAATACGGGTAAACGGATTTGGTGTAGGTGTCTGAATAGAGACGGTCACTGCGAATCCTTTCCGCCGTGCTCAGTAATCAATGCGAATGCCGCATCGAGATCTTCGGGACTCTTGAGGGCAACGGCGGCAACGCCAGGCATTGCTCGTTTCGCAAGGCCAACCAAGGTGCCGCCGGGTGAGAGTTCAAGAAGCCCGGTAACCCCCATGGAAACCATCATGTCCATACACAAATCCCAGCGCACAGGATTACTCACCTGGGCTACAAGGCGACGCAAAATCTCATCGCCGGTGTCAACGGCGCAGCCGTCAGCATTTGATAACAGCGGTGCCGACGGATCGTGAGTGGTCATCGACGAAGAAAAATCGTCAAGTGCTGAGACAGCAGATGACATGTGAACGGTATGGAACGCGCCAGCCACAGGCAGTGGGCGCACACGCGCACCTTCCGGTGCGTCTTCGGCAAAGGCATCGAGCTGTTGGAAAGTTCCAGCGACAACAATTTGACCTGCGCCATTCATGTTGGCGGGAGTGAGCCCGTGGAGTTCTGCTTTAGCTACAACGGTTGCTGCTTCACCGCCGAGCACAGCGCTCATACCGGTGGGAACTAACTTTGCAGCCGATGCCATTCCAGAACCTCGCAGTTGCACAAAGCTCATGGCATCTTGTGGCGAGAGAACACCTGCGATCACGGCCGCAGTTATTTCACCAACAGAGTGGCCGGCAATGACGTCAGCTGATGGGCAGTTCAATGCTTTCCAAGACAAGAGTCCGGCAGCAACGATGAGTGGCTGTGCAACAGCAGTGTCACGAATAGTGTCGGCATCAGAGAGAGTGCCGTGGGTCAGAAGATCGACGCCGCAAGCTCGGCTCAGATCGGCAAGTTGCTGCGCGGCTCCGGGTAATTCCAGCCAAGACTGCAACATTGCAGGGGTCTGGGCGCCTTGACCTGGGGCGACGATTGCGAGCACGGGTTAACTCTGTCGGGACAGGGTGTGATCGGATGTGGTTGCTGCCGCCAATGTCATGACTGTAATTTTAGAGGATTCCTACAAAAAAAGACTGCTTCAACCCGATAAAAGAGGAGAATCACTCCGTTTTCCTACACGAATCGACAGCCGGGTCATTCGTCGAGCTGCGCGATTCTTCCTAAAGTCAGCCCGAGACGAAGGGCGAAAGCATCACGTTGTTCATTTGGGCTATAGCCGGTAATTTCGGTAATCCGCCGAAGTCGGTATCGAACCGTGTTGGCATGTACGAACATGGCGCGCGCAGTTGCCTCAAGTGATGGGCTGATTTCCAGAAAATTTGAGGCAGTTGCTAACAAGGTTTCGTCAGCGGCCAATGGCAGGTAGACGGCTGCAATGAGCGCTTGTTGAGCCTCCAAGTCGCCAGCCAAGGCTCTTTCAGGCAACAAATCTGAGGTCATTGCAGGCCGCGGAGCTTGTGGCCACGCACTAGCCACACTTAATGCCGCCATCGTGGAGCGGGCAGCTGTTGGCACATCTTCTAGGCCATCAAGGGGATCACTGGCCACGATCGGGCCAGGTCCAAAGTGCACCGCAAGGAGCCGGGCAACTCGAGCAGGCTCAGACACTCGGCCAACGATTGCCAGCATGACGGACCCATGTATGCCTGTTAAAAGATCGAGTTCGTGATTCGCGGCAGCTCGTCGTAATACGGCCAAAGCCAACTCTGGTTCGCCAACGGGAGGTGAGCCCGCGATTAACAGGAGTGAACCTTGACCCGACCAACCAAGAGCGCTGACCCGACTGAGCACAGTGCTATCAAGATCACCTCGAACAAAAGCGTCGACGACCAATGCTTCCACGCGCGCATCCCAAGCGCCGCGTGCTTCAGCAGCGCGGGCATAAACACCGGCTGCCGAAAAAGCAATTTCTCGCGAATAGCGAAGCACGGCTTCGCGTAAGGGAATGCGGGTCTCAAGATCATCGATATCTTCGATGGCTTCTTCAACGACGTTGATGGTCGTGCGCACTAATGACACTGTTTGTTCAAGTGAGATCACACGAGCAAGTTCGCGTGGTGCTGCGCCGAATACGCCTGCAGTAATTTCGGCTACCTGGTCTGGATTGCGATACCAATCCACGAAAGCTGTGATGCCCGCTTGTGCAACTAAACCAACCCATGAACGTTCCTGGGCCCCAAGTTCCCGGTACCAAGGAAGTTCAGCTTCCATCCGCTGGGTAGCTGCGGTAGTGAGCTCGCCCGTTGATTTCTTAATACGAGCGGGAAGGAATTTAACTGCCACGTGTTTAGACGTTTACGCCGATGACTGAACCGACGGCGAAGGTCACGGCCGCAGCTCCAGCACCCCATGCAAATTGGCGAAGTGCAGAGAAGACGATGCCGCGTCCCGAGATCTTTCCGACGATGCCACCGACCACGAACAGTGAGATCGTTGAAAGTGCAATGGTCAACACCAGGGCCGCGGTTCCAGTAAGGAACAAGTACGGCAATACCGCGATCGAGGCGCCGATAGCGAATGCAATAAAACTTGAAACAGCTACCTTGACTGGTGAACCAAGTTCGTCAGGGTTCAGCCCCAACTCTTCACGCGCAAGGGTGTCCAAGGCTTTCTTTGGATCTTCCATGATGTGTGCAGCAGTGGCTGCGGCAACATCGCGAGGTACGCCCTTGGCTCGGTAAATGAGTTCGAGTTCTTTTTGTTCTTCTTCAGGCTTCGTCTTCAGTTCTTCAGCCTCTTTTTGAATTTCACGCTGATAGAGATCGCGCTGACTGGCAACGCTCACGTATTCACCAGCCGCCATCGAGAAAGCACCAGCGAGCAAACCAGCAAGGCCAGCAAACAAGATCGTGTTGCTATTTGGGTTGGCTCCAGCAAAGCCCATAACGAGAGCGGTATTTGATACCAAGCCGTCGCTCATGCCAAACACGATGGCACGAGCTTTTCCAGAAGTGTCAGTGCTGTGCCACGCCTCCATGTGATCTGGACCTGGTGCCTTCATCGCTCCACGAATTGGCAACACATTGTCGCTGTCTTCACGCATCCGACGAAAGGCCTCAGCATGCGAGGCTTCATCTTCAACCATCGACTGTGGCGCATCTGGCTCGTCGTCGTACAAAGAGTTGGCTGCAGTTTCGGCGCTCTCAAGGTGCTCGAGCACATCGTCCACGCTCATCGTGTTTGCCTGATGCACAAGGGCCGCATCGTCTGCATGCATGGTGGTTGGCGCTGGTGGAATGTCGATTCCCGCTTCAGTCAGCATGGCAATCCAGTGCCGTGCATGGCGTTCTTCAATATCTGCAAGCTCCAGCAAAGCTTCGCGACGATCACCTGTCATTGAGGTGGCTAGCGATCGGTAGAGCAACGCTGCTTGGCGTTCCTCTTCGAGGTAGCGCAAGAACCGCTTGGGGTCTCTATCCATGTCAGCCGGAGCCTTCTGTGTTTCCAGCATAGGCAGCAGCTGGATCGTCGAGTTGATAGCGAAGGATCGCTTCGGCAAGCTTGGCGCGTTCGATCAGGTTTTGCTTGGCGAGCATCGTTAAGGCCTGCACCACGATGGATTCGGAATCCACGAGGAAGTGGCGGCGCAACGCTCCTCGAGTGTCGGACATGCCCCATCCATCTGTGCCAAGGGAAATGAATGGCTGTTCAACCCATTCGCGAACTTGATCTTGAACGGATCGCATCCAGTCAGAAACGGCAATGACAGGACCCTGGCGGCCAGCAAGGCGCTGAGTGATGTAGGCAACGTGTTGTTCGGACTCTGGGTTTAAGAAGTTGTGGCGATCTACTTCGAGCCCATTGCGACGCAATTCATTCCACGAAGTCACCGACCACACGTCTGCATGAACTCCCCATTCTTCAAGCAGCATGGTTTGAGCACGTAGGGCCCAAGGCACTGAAACGCCGCTTGCAAGAAGTTGCACATGCGGTCCCTCGCCGTGCGCCTCACTAATTAAATGCATACCGTTAAGGATGCCGTCAACATCGACGCCTTCTGGTTCAACGGGCTGACGGTATGGCTCGTTGTAGACCGTGAGGTAGAAGTAAATGTTCTCTGGATCCTCACCAAACATGCGACGCAAACCATCTTTGAAGATATGCGCGATCTCATATGAATAGGCAGGGTCATATGCAACAACGCCCGGGTTGGTGCTGGCAAGTAGCAATGAATGACCATCTTGGTGCTGAAGACCTTCACCGTTAAGGGTGGTGCGACCAGCAGTTGCTCCAAGCACAAAGCCGCGGGCCATTTGATCCATCGCAGCCCAGAAGCCATCGCCAGTGCGCTGGAAACCAAACATTGAGTAGAAAATGTAAATGGGAATCATCGGTTGACCATGAGTGGCATACGACGAGCCAGCAGCAGTAAAGGAAGCAGTAGATCCAGCTTCGTTAATTCCTTCATGCAGGATCTGTCCGGTGATGGATTCCTTGTAGGACAACACGAGTTCACGATCAACGGATAAGTACTGCTGACCGTGAGGTGAGTAGATCTTTGCGGTTGGGAACATGGCATCCATGCCAAAGGTGCGGGCCTCATCAGGAATGATTGGAACGATTCGATGGCCGATGTTCGGATCTTTCATGATGTCTTTAAGCATTCGAACAAAGGCCATCGTGGTGGCAACTTCTTGATTGCCTGAACCACGTTGAGCAACTTCATAAGTCTTGTCAGGTGGCAGAACTAATGGCTCATTGACGATGCGACGCGATGGCACTCCACCACCCAGGCGCTTGCGCGCATGTTGGATGTATTGAACAGCTTCATCATCTGGACCCGGGTGGTAATACGGCGGTAGGTACGGATCCATGTCGCTATCTGGGATTGGAATGTTTAAACGATCTCGGAAAACAAGAAGATCTTCCAGCGTTAATTTTTTCATTTGGTGCGTTGAGTTGCGGCCTTCGAAGTGCGAACCCAGAGTCCAGCCCTTCACTGTCTTAGCCAAGATCACAGTTGGCTGGCCCTTAACCTGAGTTGCGGCTTCGTAGGCGGCATACATTTTGCGGTAATCGTGCCCGCCTCGACGTAGGCCCCAAATTTCTTCATCTGTCCAGTCTGCGACAAGTTTTGCTGTTTCTGGATCTCGACCAAAGAAGTGTTCGCGAACAAAAGCACCGTCTTCAGCTTTGAAGGTTTGGAAGTCGCCATCAAAAGTTTTGTTCATCAGGTTTACTAGCGCGCCATTGCGGTCCGCGGCAAGAAGGTCATCCCACTGGCGACCCCACACCACCTTGATGACATTCCAGCCTGCGCCACGGAACAGTGATTCAAGTTCTTGAATGATCTTGCCGTTGCCGCGCACCGGACCATCAAGGCGTTGCAGGTTGCAGTTGACCACAAAGACCAGGTTGTCGAGTTCTTCGCGCGCGGCCAGAGTCAACGCACCTACGGCATCGACTTCGTCCATTTCGCCGTCACCAAGGAAGGCCCATACTTTTTGGTCAGAGGTGTCTTTTATGCCGCGGTTGCTGATGTACTTGTTGAAACGCGCTTGGTAAATCGCGTTGAGTGGTCCGATGCCCATCGACACGGTTGGGAACTGCCAGAACTCTGGCAGTAACCGTGGATGTGGATAGGAAGGCAGGCCTTGACCTGACGTTTCTTGCCGGAACCCATCGAGCTGTTTTGCTGTAAGTCGACCCTCTAAGAATGCTCGTGCATAAATGCCAGGGGATGCATGGCCTTGAAAAAAGATCTGATCGCCGCCGCCGACATGATCCTGACCACGAAAGAAATGATTGAAGCCAACTTCGTAAAGCGTTGCACTGGATGCATAACTAGAAATATGGCCACCCACGCCGACACCTGGCCGTTGGGCGCGATGCACCATGATCGCTGCGTTCCATCGGATGATCTGGCGAATGCGATGCTCGATCGCTTCGTCACCTGGGAAGACGGGTTCTTTCTCTGGGGCAATCGTGTTGATGTAGTCGGTGCTTCGCAGGCTTGGAACGCCCACATTGCGTTCGGTCGCGCGCCGCAACAACGACAACATAATGAATCGGGCACGATTATTTCCGCCATTGATCGCAAGATTGTCGAAGGAATCAATCCACTCGGCAGTTTCGTCTGGATCAACGTCGACATACTGAGTCGGCATGCCGCCGGCAAGCAGTGCATCTCGGTCACTTGCGGGTGTCATTGTTTAGACCCTTCGCTTAGTCGGATTCCGGGATCGCCGGGTAGCCGAGTGACGGTGGTGTAACTGGTTCCATCCTTGCGTATAGGGGGGCTTGGGTCCAAAGTTGGGGGACTTTTCAGAGCTTTTGCGGCCCTGCCACTTGCCAATCTGCCTCGCGTCCGGTGAACTAGCGTGGCACTGGTGAACTTTTGGTTCCCTAGACCTAATGAATGGAGAGTCTGTTGACCGCCGCAGCGGATCAAGACGTGGCGCGTCAGCGTGCCGCTCGTCTTGGGATTGAAGCAGGAATGACAGTGCAGGAGATTGGGTTTGACGATGACGTCGACCTAGCCCTGCGCGGTGGGATCGAAGCAATCATTGATGATGAGCTTGTTGATGAAGACTTTGACGATGTCGTGGACGTTGTTCTCATGTGGTGGCGAGACGAAGACGGTGACCTTGTTGATGGCTTGATGGATGCAATACATCCACTTGCTGACCATGGTGTGGTCTGGTTAATGACTCCAAAGCCAGGCCGTGATGGCCATATTGAACCTGAAGATATTGCGGATGCGGCACCCACCGCCGGGCTGCAACAGACCAGCACCATCAGCGCGGGTTCAAACTGGCAGGGCACTCGCCTTGTTGCTCCGCGCGCCAAGCGGTAATTGACTTCGATGGATGCAGTTCCGGTTCACTCCATCGGGGTGAGCGTGGGGCAGGTTGCTCCTGAGTTCACGCTTCCAGCCAGTGACGGCTCCACAGCCAAGCTGAGCGAACTGTGTGCTGCTGGACCAGTGATCTTGGTGTTTTTCCCATTCGCCTTCACAGGTGTGTGTCGATCTGAACTTCGTGCGCTGGAAGACATGAAGGCACAGTTTGCAACGAAGGGCGCAACAATTGTTGCCATCTCTTGCGATAGCCCATATTCATTGCAGACATTTGCTGAAGCGGAAAATCTCACGTTCACACTGCTCAGTGATTTCTGGCCGCATGGTGAAGTCTCACAAGCCTTTGACGTGTTCCTAGAAGACAAAGGTTTTGCAACCCGAGGCACATTCATCTTGGATCGAGCGCGCATTGTGACGTGGTCACTTATTCATGGACCTGGGGTTGAACGAGATCCAGCTTTGTATCTCGATGCATTGCCGCACTAAAAGACTACCGGACTAAATGGTTCGGTGACGCGCCAACCTTCAGCAGTGACGTGGACTACAGGCCCTGTCCTGTCACCCAAGTCAACCCACGAAGAACATGGGCACCATAAAGAAGTGCGAAGCCGAGACAGGCGGGCCCACGCGATGCCAAACTGCGTGGCATCCAGCATCGTCACGATCCGCCGGGAGCCCTCGGTGGCCGTCAAGGCAGGGAGCACACCATGCAGACAGGAATATTGCACGACATTCGGATCGTCGACCTCTCGGACGGCATTGCTGGCCCGACGGCCACCATGGTGCTCGCCGAGGCAGGCGCCGACGTCGTGCTCGTGGAGCCGCCAGGCGGGGTGACCACCCGCTCCCTGCCGGGCTTTAAGACCTGGAACCGCAGCAAGCAGTCCGTCGTGCTAGACGTGCACGAGGCCTCTGGCCGCGAACGCCTCGACTCGTTGCTGGCTGGCGCGGATGTGCTGGTCCACTCGCTCTCACCGGGCAAGGCACGCGCGCTCGGGCTTGACGATGCCTCGCTGGCCGCCGCCCATCCGCACCTCATCGCCTGCTCGGTACTCGCGTGGCCGGCGAACCATCGCGATGCGGAGTTG
>CANJCG010000040.1 GCA_947472655.1 Actinomycetota bacterium | reverse complement strand
GTGGATTGTGGAGTCTGGCGCGGTGGCAGCGTGATGGCAATGGCCAAAGAACTCAACCGACTCTCCGTCACTGATCGTCAAATTTGGCTCTACGACACTTATGCAGGAATGACAGCGCCTACCGACTTCGATGTTGAAGCTGGAACTGGCGTTACCGCCACTGAAATGCTCTCAACAACTGAAATCGGTGATGGCAATAACGTGTGGTGCGTGGCAGGCCGAGCCGATGTTGAAGCTAATGTGCGCAGCACGGATTACCCCTTCTCGAATTTTCACTTTGTTGAAGGCGACGTCGCGCAGACACTGCAAACTGCTGTTCCAGAAAAGATTGCACTTCTTCGACTTGATACCGATTGGTATGAATCAACGCGCGTTGGTCTTGAAGTTTTATATCCACGCCTAGTTCCAGGTGGCGTTTGTATTCTTGATGATTACGGTCACTGGCAAGGGGCCCGCACTGCAGTGGATGAATACTTCGCCGCTCAGGGTCATCGCCCTTACATGCATCCGATCGACTACTCAGGCCGCGTCTTCATCAAGAACGGATAACGGGATGACTGATCAGCCTTGGCTCAGCATCATCACCGTTGTGAAAGATGCCCCCATAGATTTCGCACGAACTCTTGAATCGCTTCGCACTCAAAATCTTGAAGGCGTGGAATACCTCGTGATTGACAGTTCCACTGATTCTGCTGTGATACCAACAACTCTTGAGCAATCAGGTCTCTCGTTTTCTTATCAGTGGTGTGAGCCTGCTGGCATCTACGCAGCGATGAATATCGGGCTGAGCAAAGCAATGGGCACCTACGTGTATTTCCTTAATGCCGGTGATGAATTACTCCCTGAAGTTCTGACACAAGTCTTGACCGCATCTGCTGGTTGCACTGCTCCTTGGCTCATTGGGCAAGTTGAGGTGGAATCCGTAACCGGTGCGCGTGTTACAACTCCTACGTGGAACTTTGCCGCTGAACAAAAGGCTCTTTTTGCTCGAGGCATCTTCGCCCCACATCAGGGCACCTTCGCGCGTACTGATGCACTGCGCGCTGCAGGTGGCTTCAACGAAAACTTTCGCATTGCAGCTGACTATGCGGCTTTTCTCAAGCTCACTCTCATCAGTGCGCCAGTGATGTTGCCATTCACTGTCGCGCGATTTTACGAAGGTGGTCTCTCCACCCAAAAGTGGCAGGATTCTTTTAGAGAATTTCATCAAGCACGCGTATCGATTCTTGCTCCGCATGGAATGCAGGCAGTCGCTGAGCGCTTTTACACCGCGCGTCAGTTCATTTCAGTTGGTCTGTATCGCGTGATCTGGTCCAAGATCGTGAAGCCGTAACTCGGGCGTTCTACTTCTTACTGCACCGTTAGTTAGCTAGCAATTTCTTTGCTCGGCGCTGCACTTCGTTCGCTGCAAATCTTGTGGCCACCCGAACTGGTGCTTCCCACATCCATTTGAATTTCTTAGCTGTGTTGGAAAGCGCTGCCCTCTTAGCTCGCTCGGACTCAGCAATGTTGGTGTTGCGATCATCAACGGTGAGAGAGTCAGGATGCCATCTAAAGGAAGACACGATCTGACCCACGTCGGTAAATGGTCCAACTTTTTTGAGCTTAAGCAAGAGATCAAGATCGAAGGCGAGTTTGAAGCTTTCATCAAGGCCGCCAACTGTGCGCCAAGCATCGCTTCGCACCAACATTCCTGGTTGCGGAATCAGATCCGGGCCCCAGCCCAACACCCGGGTTGCCCATTTGCCGGCTTTACTCACCCAGAGTTCGCGTCCATCGGGATCGATATAGCGGCAGGCTCCGTAAGCGACGACAACCTGCGGATTTTCGTCAAGCGCTTTCATCGTGGCCAGCAGTGATCCGGGCTCAAGCAGATCGTCGTCGTTTAGCCAGTTGATGTAGTCATGGTGATCTTTGAGTTCGCCCGCACCCAAATTGATGGCACCTGGCAAGGAACCAGGATCAGCCAAAACTGGAATCCCATATTCCTTGGAAGCCTGCTGCACAGTTTCTGAACTCAAGGGGGCAACGATCACCACATCGGTTTCAACGCCCTGCGAACGGATTGAATCAAGGGTCTGACGCAGAAACTCCGGCCGCTGGCCCAAGGTGGCAACGACGAGCAACACTCGTGGGGAAGTCATGATGGCGATAGTCTAGGGATTCTTGTCCGGCAGCTTTGGAGCGTGCGTGAAGGAAGAATTCGACGTGGCGGATCTCGCCGAGGGTCGATTCATGCATGCCTTGGCCCAAGAGCTCTGGAACTTTCCTCGAAGCCTCACCGGTGACGGGGTCCGGGCCACCTTTGACGTTCTTGCGGGCTACCTACCTGGACTGACCATCCATGAGGTTCCCAGCGGCACTGCCGCCTTCGACTGGACAGTGCCAGACGAGTGGAATATTCACGATGCCTACCTGGTCGGGCCAGACGGCACTCGAATCATCGATTTTAAGAACAGCAATATTCACGTGGTTGGTTACTCAGACGCGATTAATGCTCGACTCACCTTGGATCAGCTCCAGCCCCATCTGCACTCAGATCCCGAACATCCGTCAGTGATTCCCTACGTCACCAGCTACTACAACCGGGTTTGGGGCCTGTGCTTGCCACAAGACGTCCGAGATCAACTGCAGCCTGGTGAATATCACGCAGTGATCGATAGCTCCCTTGAACAAGGCTCACTAACCTACGGCGAACTTGTCATTCCTGGTGATTCAACCGACGAAGTCTTTATCTCCACCTACATCTGTCATCCCTCGCTGGCCAACAACGAACTTTCAGGCCCGGTAGTTTCTGTTGCCGTTGCGCGCTGGCTCATGTCACTGCCTTCACGCAAATTCACCTATCGATTTGTATTCGTGCCAGAAACCATCGGTGCGATTACTTATCTGTCACGCAATCTTGCGCACTTGAAAGCAAATGTTGTTGCCGGTTATCAACTCACCTGCATTGGCGACGAAGGCGACTACTCCTATATGGAGTCACGCCTTGGCGGACTACCGATCGACCGCATTGCTCGACGCGCAGTACTTGGCACTTCCCAGCCCGCCATCTACTCCTATCTTGATCGCGGAAGCGATGAGCGCCACTACTGCTCACCTGGCGTCGACCTACCGCTCATCTCGCTGATGCGTACGAAATACGGCTCTTACCCGCAGTACCACTCATCAGCTGATGACCTCACTTTCGTTACACCCGCTGGGCTTCAAGGTGGTTTTAATCTTGTTCAGGCTTGTATCTCTGAATTTGAATCCTCTATTTACTACCGCACCACCGTGTTCGCTGAACCACAGCTAGGTAAGCGCGGTTTGTATCACGCGATGCACGGTCGCACCGTCGCAGATGTGGTTCTGCTGCGTACAAATGTGCTCGCCTACGCCGATGGGCATCATTCAATCCAAGATATGGCCGACCTCTTTGAGCGTCCAATGCAAGATATCGAAGCTGTAGTTGCAGAATTACTCGAGCACGGATTGCTCGAAGAAGTTCCACCGATGAAGGGTTACTGATGTCAGTCTCATCGCACTATGACGGCAGTGCTTCAACGTATGGGAACCAATACGACCCAGAACAACTCTGGACCAACGAAGAATACCCAGCAAACTTTTTCCGCTTACAACTCGTGCAGCGCTTGCTCGCTGAATTTTGCTCAACTTCAGTCTATGAACTTGGCGTAGGTGACGCATCGCCACTTTCAACTATTGGTGCAACCGGAATTCGAGTGGCCGGAAATGATGTTTCCCCAGAGATGGTTAAGGTTGCGCAATCAAATATGCAAGCGCGTGGTCTTGACGCCGCAGCAATCAGCTGGCTTGATGCTCAGGATGCGACTGCGCTTCAGACAGAGCGCGAGTTACGTGGCGAGTTTGATTCCGTCATGGCACTCGGGGTTATTCCCCATGTAGCCGATGACGTGGCTTTCGTTGCGGGCATGGATTCATTTCTCCGCCCAGGCGGCCAACTTATCCTCCAGTTCCGTAACTCTATGTTTTCGATGTTCACTTTTAATCGTCTAACAAAAGAGTTCATCCTTGATGAACTCTTGGTTGATGTGTCAGACAAGATTCGCAATGTCGTTTCCGCTGATCTGGATGCTCGCCTCGCCGTGAATAAGCCACCGGTCCGCACCCGCCCCACCGGCGATGGCTACGACGAAATTCTTTCGCGCTTCCATAACCCCTTTGAACTCGCTGAAGTCGTTAAAGCTCAAGGGTTTTCCGATCTCAAGTTTCATTGGTACAACTACCATCCGACCTATCCCATGCTCGCTGATCAAATCGAGGCTCGTGAATATCGTGAAGCTCAAGTAGCTCTTGAACACGAGGGCACTTGGCGTGGCATGTTCCTTTGCTCAGCAGGGATCATTGAAGCAGTGAAGAACTCCTAGCCATGGCACAGAACTTCGCGATGCTCTTAAAGTCATACTCTGGCGACTTTGAATACGCTACGCGCCTAGTTGAATCCTTTAATCGTTTTAACGTTGATCACGTCACGCTTTACGCCGTCGTACCCGAGTCGGATCTTGAACTCTTTCAGACAATTTCCTCAGCGGATGTGTCTGTTCTTTCTGAAAACAAACTAGCTTCACATCTGGTTGACTCCCCGGTTCACGGCATGCGCGCTGGTTACATCAACCAAGAGATCGTAAAACTATCTTTCTGGGAATTAGGACTGGCCACACACTACTTCTGTGTGGATTCAGATGCAGAATTCATTCGCGACTTTCATGTTTCCGATTTCATGTTCGATGCAGACACACCTTATTCAGTGCTCGTCGAAGACCATGAACTTGAAGTTGAACCGGCCTACTACGCGCAATATTGGCAAACCCGAGCTGCTGAAATTCAACACATTGCAGACCTCGTGGGTTGGACCTCGCCAGTTATCCGCACCTGCCACGGTCACACAGTTTTCTCGGCAAAGGTCCTTGAATCCTTCGTCGAAGGTTTCCTTGAGCCGCGTGACTGGGATTACCGCGATGCTCTCGAAGCATCACCCTACGAATTCAGTTGGTACAACATCTGGCTCCAGTTTGCGCATCCAATCGAAATTCAGGCTCGTGAGCCGTGGATCAAGGTCTTTCACCATGAGGGCCATCACCTTGAATACTTAATGCGCGGTGTAACCATCTCTGACATCGCACGTGGCTATCTCGGAATCGTCGTTAATTCCAATTATTCACGTGATCTTGGCGTGGTGAGTGCTTCCGCCTCTAAGCCTGAATCCCTCGCTCGCTATTTGTCATACGGCGAACTCGTGGGTGTCTTAACGGCAAAGATCAAAGACACGGCAGCGCGACGCTTTAAGCGCTAAACGCCTCTAAGATTGCGGTAGAGCATCGATTTTGAAGGATTTCGTTTGAGTTTCTCAGCAACACGAGATGAAGGGGTGAGAGATCATGAGCGAGATTATTGAATCGGCTCTGCGCCTACCTCGACTCGCAAAAACCATCTCTGCGGCGCGAGCTTTCAATAACAGTTCCCAGATTCCCGAGGCTACCGACGGTCAATCACAGTTCAATATGCGTTCTGCAATGGACCTTGACCCTCGAGTTGGCAAATGGATTTCGCGGCGAGTGATAAAACAATCCTCACCGGATGCTTGGCGGCTAGCCGATGGAAATTCAAGTCGTTTCCTTGACCTCACAGAGGCAGATCGTGCCGTTTCAGTAATTCAGCGTGACGGTTTCTATCTGTTCGACCGCATAGTCGATCCAGAAATCACTGATGCGATTCGCGCCTTTGCCGAGCAGGCGCCCTGCGTTGCCCGTGGTGCTGGAACCCCACCCGACCAATATCCCCGTGCCAATCCTGCGGTTGGTCGATACGACTTCGATGAATCCACAGCCTTGCAGTGTGCCGAGGTCCAAGAGTTTTCCACTGATCCGGTTATGGCTCTGATTGCCCAGAGATATCTAGGTCAACCCGTGATGATGGATGAAGTAGCTCTGTGGTGGACCACGAGCAAACGTTCCGAGGATGCGAACCTCAATGCCCAACTCTTCCACCAAGATCGCGACCGGCTTTCGTTTCTCAAGTTTTTCATCTATCTCACAGATGTCGAGCCTGATACTGGTCCACATGTGTATGTCAAAGGCTCACACCGTGATCTGCCTTGGTCATTACGCGGGGACGGGCGCAAGACTGACGAGCTAGTTCGCTCTGCAGGCTTATGGAACAACGTGACTGAGATCTGTGGTCCAGCCGGTTCGATCATGGCGGTCGACACGATTGGTTTACATAAAGGGCAAACTCCACTGCGCGGTGACCGGTTGGCTCTCGAAAACGAATTCTCAACGTCTCTTTTCGGGATGGACTATGAGCGTCCTCACTTTGAAGCTACTGAGCTTACGAAAGCCCGATTGCAAGAAATGCCTTGGGTGCTGAAACGTTACGGCTTAACACCTTCTGCATAGATTGATTCATACTCACGTTCTTGCACATCGATCGTCGAGTCGAAGTCTCGAGCCTTCACGTCGGTGAATCCGGCGCGTGCTAAAACATGCACAAGATTTTCGATGTCAAACATGTACTGATGCTCACCATCCATGTAGGCGATATAGTTGATGGCATCAATGGCTGTCGTGCTATTAAATGCAGGCTTCCAACCGAAGTATTCCTGCGGAACTTCACGAATACCCAGATACACCTCGATGTACATCCGGGCATTGGGAACAGCAATTGAAAAAAGGCCTCCTGGCTTCAACACCCGAAGACATTCAGCAAGCACCGTTTGCCCCTGTTCAAAGGTGAGATGTTCAAAGAGGTGTGAGGAATACACGACATCGACACTGCTATCGGGAAAGGGGATTCCGCTACGCAAATCCCAGTAGAGGTCACTTTCTTGAATCACATCGATGCTCGTGAAGCCGCCTCGCCCTGGCCCACCACCGCCAATGTCGAGCTTTACTGGGTGACCTTGAGCAAGTATTTGCTTCACCTTGCCAGGAGTGGGCACCATCCGTCGGCGAGCTGTGACAGCTTCGTAAATAGGCGTGCTGAACGGAATCTTGGTTCGAATCGCCTCACGTACTGACGGCATAACAACTCCCAACACTTAACTCTCTTGGCCATTCACTTCGCTCGAGTGAGACGCCACCGCTCAAATCTGTTTAGGGCATGACTGATATTGAGAGTCACTTTATTTGCTTCACTGAACTCAGTGGAGCCCAATGAACGCATTCCTCCAGGATTTTTTTTCACAAATTGATAACTGAATCCACGTCGCTTCATCATTAAGCCATAGGACACTGCACCCGACCAAGCTCCGGGTTGGCGGACATTGAGCGCATGTGACAGTTCTTCGTTTGTAGCCACCCCGATTGCGCACCCCAACTTGTCATAGGCGCATGGCCCCATCACGACGACCGGCTTATGTGCAAATGCTGCCTCAACTCCAGTGGTGGACCCATACGTCACCACGATGTCGGCCTGGCGCATCAATACATAAGAGTCAGCATCAGCGAAGGGGTCCAGATGCAAGTCAGGTTTCGCTAGCTCGACTGCCTGTAGCCATTCGTCGACATCCTGTCTCGGCTTCATCCTTTTGTGAGGATGTGAACGCACCACTAGGGAATAGCCAGGACGTTTGCGGCATTCATCAGCCAACACCTTGAGCGCATTGTTTTGCCCAGCAAAATACGCGTCCCAATCTAATTCCAGTTCAGCAATTTCATCGCCAGAAGAGCTGAAGTACACCACAGTGCAATCCGCCGTGGGTAACTCGATTTGTGCACCTTTCTTCTGGGCATCCACGAACAGCGCATTCATCGGATCTTCGTGATTGACGCGCTCAAGAAACCAACTGCTGCCAAGTTCATCGCGCTCGGCAGTCGGCCAGTGCTCATATAGCTTCAACATGCGCTGTTGCAAAGCATCCCAGTCATGCGTTGCATCGATTGTTAGATCGAAATCAGTGTGGCTACCGCCCATGTCGTAATTCAACACAGGAAGACCTCGTGTTTCAGCTGCCGCTGCAGCAGCGCGATCGTGCAAGAAACGCCCGTTGTAAACAATGATTGCCGAGATACCTCGCTCGTCAATGAGCTGCAGTGTTTGGTCGTACACATAGGCATATGACTTTGCTGTCGCTGCTACCCATTTCTTAGGCCAGATAAAATCATCCGTTACAGGCGTTTCAGTGTCTGGGTGCACCTGCAAGATTGCCCGGCCAACTGCCGTTCCTCGGTACTCCATAGCTCGAATACTTGTTCTATTTAAAGTGACGGGAAGTTTCAGAGCTGCCACCGGATGCCATCGGCGAATTGGTGGCTGTGCAAACATTTCATGGCTCAAGCCTGATGCGATCAGTGCAGTTCTGACTCGATCATCACGGCCAGGTGATCGCAAAAGTCCACTTGTTCGGCGACTCGTTGTCCAGCCAACATCGTGCAATGGAGTGCGTCCCGACCAAAAAGCCAGGGTCACGTCGGACCCAAGCTCACGCAAGCACAAAGCGATATCTGCCAAGGCTGCTTGAGCAAAATCCCAATGATTAAACGAACTCAGCAAGACATTTTGGCGTTGAGTCGGAGTGAGAACCGATGAGATGTATTCACCAACTGATGCATGCTCTGCTCGAATGCGCTCGCCACTTACTGAATTCATGATTGTTTCACTTTATCGGAGAAGTGATTCATATACGGCCGCGGTTTCTTTCGCCGAGCGCTCCCAAGAAAATTGCGCTGCTCTCGCGATACCTAAAGCTGAGAGGCGATCTTGTTCCTTTGGATCGGAAAGCACCCCAGCGATGACCTCAGCAAGCTCTACCGCATTCCCCGGCGTGAAATATCGTGCTGCATTTCCGCCTACCTCAGGCAGTGAGGTGGCCGCGGCTAAAACTGTCGGGGTCCCACAGGCCATGGACTCAAGTGCGGGCAGCCCAAAACCTTCAAAACGTGATGGAAATACACAAAGCTCTGCATTGCAATATGCCGCCGTCATTTCCGCATCAGGCAATGTCCGTTGTTGGGCCTTGCCGATTATCCCTAAATCCTTAATCAATTGTTCTTCAGCCCGAGTAAAAACACCGCCGCCGATGAACAAGAGGATGAAGTCTGGATATTCACGTGAAATTTTGGCAAAGGCGCGAAACAGCACATCCGCATCTTTGTACTGGCTGCGATTACCAACAAATAAAATATATTTTTCGGGAAGATCGCTCCAGCGTGCAGCCCCTGGTTTGAAGGCTGGGTCTACACCATGGTGCACCACAGTGATTGGCGCCTGGACCTCACCATAGGTGTGAATGAGGTCATCTCGCGTTGCCGCCGATACGCAGATCACATGGTCAGCGCGCTCAACGTAACGGCGCTTTCTGGTTATCAGATCCAAGCGTCTACGTGTTTTGGGCATTCGTTCAGGAATCATGTCGTGGATTGTGACTACCCGCTTCGCTCCTGGATAGCCGGCAAGACCGTGCGGTAAATAGAACGTGTTATGGAGGATGTCGACCTCTACATCTGGTCGGCGCCTAGTGAAGTAGCGAGCAAGTGCTTTATAGGAGTTACTGGCTTCATGCACTTCGAGGGCAGCCATGGTCAGCGGGCTTTCAAGAACGTAACGATTAACTATCGGGGCTCGCAGCGGTTCGAGTTCTACCCCAAATTCAGGGTGGGCCACGTATTGCTTGGCTAATTCCGCAAATAGCCGGGAGATACCGCCATATTCCTGAATGGCAAAGATCTGCTCATCAAAGGCTAGGCGCACCTATAGATTCTATTGGGCATACTTCCATTCGCTGGGTTCTACACTTCGGAAGCAATAAGGAGGTTGAGATCATTAGCCATTCAATGAAGCGTGTCGTTTTGTTCCCCGTGAGTGGATACATCAATCGCCTTCAAGCTGTGGCAAGCGCAGCTCTCATGGCCAAAGAACTCGGCTGGCAGTTCTTGATTGCATGGGAGCCACAACAGGTTGCAGCAGCGCCTGCGAATGCTTTGTTTAGCGAAACTTTTTGTCGAGACTTTGTTCGTTCTGAAGTTGAAATCGCTGAAATGTTGGGTATCCACAAGGAAGAAATCCCTCGGTATCTCACTATCAATGAAGTGGCGGGTCTGATCACTTTGGCTGGTCACGAACGCGGCGAACAAATATTTATGCCCGAGTTGAGCACAGCGCTCCATCAGAATCCAGGAATCCAAACATTGGCGTTGATCGCCGGAGGGCATTTTGGGTTCACCGACACAAATCTTTCAATTCCTGAGCAAGAAGCCTCCCTTAGGCCAAACCGGGGTTCTTGGTATCGCAGTCTGCAATTAAGAAGTGACATCGAACAACGGGTTCTCGTGGAGCGAGCCGCACACCCTTCATATTTAGCGCTCCATCTGCGTTACACCGATCGCTCTCATCAAGTGCCGTCAAAGAAATACATTTCTCAAGCTCTAGAAACCCTCGCTTCAAGGACTGTGACTAGATCACTGTTTATCGCCAGCGACACTGCGGCTTCGCGAGACGAATGGGCGGCTCGCTCCGAAGCTATGGGATTCGAACCTTGGTGCGTTGAACATACGGTCTGGGATCGATCTGATGAGCGAAGCGCACACCCAGCACTTATCGATTGGCGGATTCTCGGCGGAAGCGAAGCAATGGTTTACTTCGAGGAATCCTCATTTGCTTATGAAGCGGCTGTAGCTACTGGCAGCTTTGATCATTCGATCGGGTTATCTCCGAGCAGATTTAGTGGTGTGCAGGCAGGTGTCACGAGGTCAATCACCGCTGCACTCACTTATCCGAAACGGCACGGTTGGATGAAATCCACCTAGGGCAAGAATCCGTCTTGCAGTGTGGCTCCGCGCATCTCAACTGAGGGTGATAGTTGTGCCGTGCACAACGGATAGACATTCCAGCACTGATCAGACGCGGTTGGCATTTTGATTACAAGGCCGCTATCTAGCAGCACAGATTTCGTCGGCGCATCAACGATCGGTGCAAGGTTAACCTCAACTGCAAAAGGTCCCAGTGCCCAAGTATGCGGCTTGATATCAAGTCCTGGATGTAGCCGAGTCAGACTCGTAAAGGCCACTACGAGCAAGATGGCCACTGAAGACATTGCCAGCGCTGCGGAAGTGATGAGAGCTGGTAGACGCTTGCCCTTATTTGCTTTTGCTGTAACAAAGAGTGCCCAACCAATGGGAATTACTCCAAGACTAAATAATGGTCCCCACGCGAAACGAAATGATGGTGGCGAAGCTAGGAACCAGGCCACACAAGTAATTGCGGCGGGCAGCATGGCAAGCATTAAGGCTCTTGCGCGTAAGGGACCGATCTTCAAGGCCACCACCATCGCGAGCACTGCGCTAGCGGCTAACGCAATGCAGACATAGGTTTCCCATTGGGAAGGCAAACGTGATGTCCAAGCTGGAATCCACCCCCAGCCCACTGCTGCCTCCCAAAGATGTAAGGGATCCCGAGCAGCGCCCAGCGTTGGAGTGCGGTTCCAGACCGGATCAGGAGCTATCCAAGCCACGCTGAAGGGGTGCAATGAAAGCGGGAACTGAAGCCAGCCACTCAAAATGTAATCGCGTATTGACTGAATTACTGCGAATGCAGCAGCAATGGCTCCCGCCCAAATCCAAATCGTGCGTGCACCGATGTCCACACGCGCTGCATTCGGGGCTACAAACGTGCTCGACTTAACTAGGACCCGCCTATCCAAGATGAACCTTGCGATGAGCACGCCCATCACACCAAGCAGAAATACCGCCATGAGCGGACGCAAACTTACTGCAAGCACCGCAACCACGAATGCTGTTGACCCGTTACGCGCCCGATTTGTTCGAGACCACAATGCGTCTGCCAGATACGCAGACACCACCATTGTGAGTGCAAGTACTGCAGAATCCGACGATGGGCTGGTCACCCAATAGTCCGAAAGAGCCACCATCGGAACCAGAGTGACAACTGCGCCAATCAGTAATACATAAGCACCGACAGTTCGTGAACCGCGCGTCCATCGAAAAGCGAGATCAATCAACATCATTGTGATGATCAGGCCATTCACTAAACGATAACCCTCACCCGACCAGGGGCCGTTACCTAAAAAGGCTGCGATGGGGAAAAGACTATTGTTGTACCCCAACGGAAAATAAATATTTGCTAATCCAGGAATTGTTGAATAATCACCCGCATATTTGATTGCACCAAGATGATAAAGCCCTGAGTCATAGTTCGTTACTGGGCCAAGGGCGGCTACCGCAAAGAAAATGATCGAGCCGGCAAGCGCGACCAGTAGCAACTTAACCCAGATGGATATGCCACCTCTTACTTCATCCGTGCCACCTGCTGGACTCTTCAACCGAGTGAAATATTGATAGAACGAATAGCCGCTACAACAAATCAATAACACGCACATCCAAGCTGCAGCGGCGCCACTACGCAACGGAACCATCACGCTCAATGTCAAAATCCCAATTACTGCAATGGAGAATCCCCACCACAGGGCAAAGCGCAGTTGACCGGTGATTGACTCCTGCGAACGCTTGTTAGT
>CANJCG010000039.1 GCA_947472655.1 Actinomycetota bacterium | reverse complement strand
GGTTTCCAAATCATGGCGCCCGCCATGGCAGATGACCGTCTCTACCTCGCAGGTGGTGCGCTGGAAGCAGCGCTCTTCGATAAGTGGGGTCACCTTTTGATTGACGAGGCTCCAGCGCTATGACCACGACACATAATGGCGATGTCTACTTGCCATATGACGAAGCGATTTCCCGTTACGAACCCATCATCGGAATCGAGACCCACGTAGAGCTCGGTACGAACTCAAAGATGTGGTGTGGTTGCACCACTGATTTTGGTGCTGAGCCCAACACGCAGGTATGTCCTGTGTGCCTTGGACTTCCGGGGTCGATGCCGGTTGTCAACAGAGTTGCTGTTGAATCCACCATTCGTATTGGCCTAGCACTGAATTGCAATATTGCTGAGTGGTGCCGCTTCGCACGCAAGAACTACTTCTACCCCGATATGCCTAAGGACTACCAGATCAGTCAGTACGACGAGCCGTTGTGTTTTGACGGATATCTCGACGTCACGGTTCAAACTCCTGATGGTCCTCAGATCGTTCGTGTTGAAATCGAACGCGTCCATATGGAAGAAGACACTGGCAAGCTCCTTCACACAGGTGGCGCAACCGGACGCATTCATGGTGCTGAGTACTCACTTGTGGATTACAACCGGGCGGGAATCCCGCTCATCGAGATTGTGACGAAAACCGTTCACGGCACGGGCAGGCTAGCTCCTGAAGTTGCCAAGGCTTATGTGGCCGAACTTCGCGACGTCATGCGCGCATTGGGTGTTTCTGACGTGCGTATGGAAGAGGGTTCGCTGCGATGCGATGTGAACTTGTCGCTCAATAAGCCAGGCGATGGCTGGGGAACTCGTAGCGAAACCAAAAACGTGAACTCCCTGCGCTCAGTGGAGCGGGCCGTTCGTAGTGAGATCGAACGTCAAGCTTCAGTTTTGGATAATGGTCAACGAGTAATTCAAGAAACTCGACACTTCCATGAAGACACGGGTCGTTCAACCAGCGGGCGTTCAAAGGAACAAGCCGAGGACTATCGCTACTTCCCGGAGCCAGATCTGCTTCCTGTGGCCCCAAGTCGGGAATGGGTTGAAGAACTGCGCGCGGCCCTACCTGAAATGCCATCGGTTAAGCGAACCCGACTGATGGGTGAGTGGAATATCAATGAATTCGAACTAGCAACGTTGGCAAACGCTGGCGCCATTGAGCTCGTTGAGGCAACCATTGCATTTGGCGTTGATTCGGCTGCTGCTCGCAAGTGGTGGACGGGTGAGTTGCTCAGAGTTGCAAATGAGCAGGGGGTAGAGCTTGAAGCGCTCAGCGTGACTCCACAAGACATCAAGCAGGTGGAAACGCTCATCGCTGATGGTGCGCTCAACGACAAACTTGCACGTCAGGTTTTCGAGGCGCTAATTGCACAAGAAGGTTCAGTCTCCGAAATCGTGGAAGCGCGTAGTCTTGCTGTCGTGAGTGATGACGGAGCCTTGTTAGCCGCGATCGATGAGGCACTTGCTGCTGCGCCTGATGTTGCCGAAAAGATCGTAAGCGGAAAGATTCAGGCCGCAGGAGCCATCGTTGGCGCTGTTATGAAGGCAACGAAGGGCCAGGCGGATGCTGCAAAGGTTCGAGCCTTGCTACTTGAACGCCTGGGCGTTTCTGAATAGCAAAAATAATTGAGAGCAATTGAGCTAAGGAATAAGTCCTTCTGATTTTGCTACTCGGTAAAGATCAGTCTTCGTTGAAACTGAAATTCCGGCTTTTCGGTATTTCACACGCACTCGCTTGATGTATTCATCGGCAGTTCCTGCAGTGATGCTCATTTGGCGAGCAACACTGGTCATCTTCATCCCTGATGCGTAGAGCACCATTGCTCGGCGCTCTTGATCTGAAAGTTTTACCTCTGGGCCTTTTGCGGACAAAAGAGCCGAAGCCACTTCTGGTGAGGTGTAGTCCTCGCCGCGCAACGTTGCGATAACCGCTTCAATGAAAATTGCTGAATCAGCTTGCTTGGAGACGTATCCTTTAGCGCCCATTGCCAAAGCGGAACGTATGGTCGCAGGATCACCAAGCGCACTCACGATTAACACAGGAGCTGAATGTTCAGTTAAGGCAAGTATGTTGTCGAGAGCTGATCGGTTGTCATTGAGGTCTAGATCCAAAATCACACAGTCCACCGGAGTCTGGCTCAAAGCGGTTAACGCATCTTGAATGCTTGAACCGGAATACACAATTGTCATGTCCCTGAAATGGGATACAAGGCGATCCGTTAGCGCCTCCCGGACCAGTGGATGGTCTTCTAGGATGATCACACTCGGCGTATTGTTCATTACTTACCTCTCTGCACCATACAGAATAACGTCTGCAGTCCAAAGGTGGAAGGGTTTATCCATGTTCGCCGAAGCAACCGAAATGGGCGCCCTGCAGTCAACTCGGCGGTGGCTCATGATCGTGGGCACGTGCGTATGGATCACAACAACCCTATTAATTGTTCGCTATCAATGGGCGCAGCTAAGCGCCGGTGAGCATGTGCTCGTCATGCTTGGTTCGTGCATCTTCATCGCAGCTATCGCGCTGTGTCGCCATCAATATTGCTTATGGCTCTTCCCGATTGGTCAGCTGTGCTTTTTGGTATGTGCATTTATCGCTCCACAATCGTCACCAAATTGGCTAGCGATAACGACGCTATCAAGTTGGCTCGCGTACTTTTTGATCGGACTCACCTCCCGCAAGGTGGGGTTTTCTCTCATTCCAATCGGAGCGCTGATCACGATCGTCGCGTGGAAGTCCGGAGCAAGCATCGTGGTTCCTGGTGCGCTTGAGGTATTCGGTGGCTGGGTGGTGTTTGCACAAAGTATCGGAGGAGCAGCGGCGCTCTGGTGGGCTTGGAACACTTTGAAAGATGAAGCCCGAGATGGAGATGCTCGAACCGAAGATCTCGAAAGGGAGACCGTTCGTTCGCTAGAACTCCAAGAACGCGCACGCGTCTGGCGTCAAGGCGCAACTAGAGTGCATGAGTCAGTGCTGAACACTATTCGATACGTCTTACTCACTCAAAACCTTGATCGTGGCCGGCTAAAAGAGGAAATTTCTCTGGCGTCGTCAAGTCGTAATTTGCGCATATCCGCGCAGGGATCGACTGTTCAAGATTTGGTTGATGAAGTAGCGCTCATTGGCTTCGAGGGAAATATTCTTGAGATCCAAGGTTCTATTCCTGACTTGTATTTAGAGTCTGAGGTGTATCACACGCTACGCGCAGCTCTCGTTGAAGTTCTTCGAAATCAGATCCATCATGCAGTGGAAAAGAATATTGCACTCTCGATTTCGGTCAGCTCACAATCAGAACTCGTCATAAATTTTTTTGGTGGAATGCAGCAAGGAGAAAAGAGTCCACCCAGTATTGGTCGATCTACGGTACTTGGTAGCGCACTAATTGAGATAGGCGCCAGATACCGTCAAGGTATTGATGATCACGGCCGGGGTACGTCAATGATCGTCATTCCTGTCGCTAACCTCACGCAAAACGCGAGTGATAATCAGTTTCTTGGATTCCCGCCCTTTGACAAAGCACGCCTCATCGTAACTGCGCCTCTTGCCGCGATGTCAGTTATCGGAAGCATCTATTTCATCCGTGAGATGACAAAGGATGGAGGATTTGCAGAGTGGGGTGGATTGTTTGGGCTAGCGGGAATCGCGATGGTGGCAATACTTGTACTGCGTCGCAGGCAGGTCAACCCCTGGATCGGAGCCTTGATTGTTTTGGTGCCAGCGGTTATTCCATTTTTTGAGTTACAGACGGAATTTGAGTGTTCTCAGAGCGGATTGATGAGCCCGATTCTCACGATGTCAGGTTACGCCGTGATGGTGATAGCGGCTTGGAGCGGACGCTGGACTGGAGTTCTTGGTCTCGCAATCTGGTCATTTGGCGGCTTCACTTTGGTGATGCGCTTTCCATCGAATTGTCGTGACTCGGTTTCATTAGCGCTGCTCAATGGGCTCATTGTCCTGCCGCTGATTTTAATTGTTTCATTCATTGGAGCAAAGGCCTACAGAAACGCGGCTGACCGCACTCGTGCCGTCAGACAACTTGACGTCATCGAACGATCCCGCGCGGCTGCTGCTGAGGATTTGAATGCTCAGCTCGATGAGGCTGTTTCTTCAACTCTGGATCTCCTTGAACGTCTAGCAAATGGCGCTGAGTTGAGTGACCAGCTGAAGACCAAACTTGAAGTTGAAGATGGCCGGATTCGATCAGCGGTACAAGTTGATCCAGGTAGGCATGGAGCCTTCGCAGTGCTCATGCGGACATTGGTGGAAGAGGTATCAGAACTTGGAATTCGCACGAATGTGAAAGCTTTGGTCTCTTCAGACGATATTCGGCCTATTGATAGCAAAGTTGAGCGTCTGCTCTATCAACTACTAGTGGCCAACCAGGCCCAGGGAACCCAGGCTCATGCCTTTACTGATGGAGTTGAAGACCACCTAGTTCTGACGGTGTCCCGCTCGAGTTTGCGTGCAGCCGGCCTACGCCCGGGGGAGCGCCGAATTACGGGTGACTTGATCGTGCAAGTCGAAGAAGGCGAGTCAGGTGCGCAGGCGGGCGGCAAATATGCGGTCATCCTTAGCCGAAGAATCCTGACTCAGACCTCGTAATGAGTAGGTATTGCCGCAGGCGAGGCTTATCTGATGAGTGGTTCGGTTACCCTTAAGGGGTTGTCCACATCTTTTGAATAGACAGATAGGTAGGCCTGTCATGCCGATGTATCGCTCCCGTACCTCAACCCATGGTCGAAATATGGCTGGCGCTCGCGCTCTTTGGCGTGCCACCGGTATGGGCGACGATGACTTCGGCAAACCAATTATTGCGGTTGTGAACTCGTTCACTCAATTTGTACCAGGTCACGTCCATCTCAAAGACATGGGTCAGTTAGTTGCTCGCGAGATCGAGGCTGCAGGTGGTGTGGCAAAAGAGTTCAACACCATTGCCATCGATGATGGCATTGCCATGGGTCACGCAGGGATGTTGTATTCCCTGCCAAGTCGCGACTTGATCGCTGACTCAGTCGAATACATGGTCAATGCACATACGGCTGACGCGATGGTGTGTATTTCCAATTGCGACAAAATCACGCCGGGCATGTTGATGGCTGCGCTTCGATTGAATGTACCTGTCGTGTTCGTTTCAGGCGGTCCGATGGAAGCGGGCAAGGTTCAATGGGGTGACACCATTCGCTCAGTAGATCTCATCGATGCGATGGTTGAAGCAGGAGATGAGAAGAATTCTGACGAAGACGTCGCACGCATGGAACGCACTGCGTGCCCTACTTGTGGCTCGTGCTCAGGCATGTTCACTGCAAACTCGATGAACTGCCTCACCGAAGCCCTGGGGCTGTCTTTGCCGGGTAACGGCTCGATGCTGGCAACCCATGCTGATCGCAAGGAACTCTTTCTTCGCGCGGGCCGCTTGATTGTCGACATCACCAAGCGTTACTACGAGCAAGATGATGAAACAGTGCTACCTCGATCCATCGCAACTTTCGAAGCATTCGAGAACGCTGTGGCTCTCGATATCGCCATGGGTGGCTCGACTAACACGGTGCTGCATTTGCTGGCAGCCGCAACTGAAGCTGGCGTGCCATTCAAGATGGCTGATATCGACCGCATGTCACATCGGGTGCCGAATCTTTCAAAGGTTGCTCCGGCAATTCAGACGGTGCACATGGAAGATGTACACCGCGCCGGTGGAGTGATGGCATTGCTTGGTGAGCTTGATCGCGCTGGCGTTTTACACACAGACTTGCCAACAGTTCATGAACCAACGATGGCTATGGCAATTGCAAAATGGGATATTGCGCAAACGAATGATCCTGCAGTGCATGATTTCTTTCGTGCTGCCCCTGGTGGAGTTCCGACGCAGACTGCTTTCTCACAAGCCCGTAGGTATGACACGGTTGATCTTGATCGCGCAGAGGGGGTTATTCGAGATGTCGCACACGCCTTCTCCCAAGATGGCGGGCTCGCAGTGTTGTTCGGTAACTTGGCAGTGGATGGTTGCATCGTGAAAACTGCAGGTGTTGATCCGGAGTTGTTAACGTTCTCTGGACCAGCGCGAATTTTCCACAGCCAAGATGAAGCGGTTGAAGGGATTCTCAACAACCGTGTGGTCGCAGGTGATGCTGTGATCGTTCGCTATGAAGGTCCACGCGGTGGGCCAGGCATGCAGGAAATGCTCTACCCGACTACTTTCATTAAATCTAAGGGCTTGGGTAAATCTTGTGCGCTCATCACTGACGGTCGATTCTCGGGTGGAACTTCAGGTCTATCCATTGGCCATGTGTCTCCGGAAGCGGCTAGTGGCGGCACACTTGCGCTGATTGAAGAAGGTGACAGGATCATCATCGACATTCCGGCTCGACGTATTCATTTAGATGTCTCCGATGATGAGTTGGCTCGCCGCCGAGCTGCCATGGAAGCTCTGGGTAAAGATGCCTTCAAGCCGATTGGGCGCGATCGCGTGGTCTCACCTGCATTGATGGCTTATGCGGCGATGGTGACTTCAGCTGATACGGGCGCGGTTCGCGATGTGAGTCGACTCGGCTGACACGTTGCTATTTATACCCCCTAGGGGTATACTGAGAACATGAAAAAAATTGTCATCATTGGTGGGGTCGCCGGCGGCATGTCGGCGGCCACTCGCCTGCGTCGTTTGGATCCCGCTGCCTCAATTATTGTGATTGAGCGAAGTGGATATGTCTCGTATGCAAATTGTGGCTTGCCCTATTTCGTAGGTGGGGTTATTTCCGAGCAAAGTGATCTCCTACTTCAGACTCCCGAAAGTCTTCACGAGCGTTTTCGCCTTGATGTACGCATCTTGAATGAAGTAACCAGTATTGATCGAGCTGCTAAACAACTGAAGATAAAGAATTTGGTGGACGACACGTTTTATGACTTGCGGTATGACTACCTAATTCTGAGTCCCGGTGCTTCACCGATTGTTCCGCCTCTTCCTGGGATTGAGCGGGCGCTAACCCTGCGCACGATTGAAGATGTCACAAAGATGACCAATGCCGTGTTAGCAAAACCCAATCATGCAGTTGTCATCGGTGGCGGTTTTATCGGTGTTGAGACTGCTGAGAACTTGGTACACCGTGGCATTAAAACCACGATTGTTGAGGCGATGGATCAGGTTCTTGCGCCGCTTGATCCAGAAATGGCAGTGCCGGTTGCCGATGAGTTACGTAACCATGGCATTGACCTGCGGTTGGGCTCAGGGCTTGCAAGTATTGATGAAACTGGCGTCAATCTGGCCAATGGTGAACGCATTGATGCAGATTTAGTAATTCTGGCCATCGGTGTGCGGCCAGACACAACATTGGCCAAAGCTGCAGATGTGAAAGTCGGCCCTCGCGGTGGCATTGTTGTTGATGCCTTTAACCGCACTTCAGATGAATTCATTTACGCAATCGGTGACGCTGCTGAAAAGAGTGATGCGCTCGACGGCGAATCAGTGTTAGTGCCACTTGCAAATATTGCGAATCGTCAAGGACGAGTCGTTGCTGATCACATCATGGGCCGCAAAGTGCGAGAGGTTCCAACGATTGGAACCGCCATCGTGAAAGTCTGTGACTTAGTCGTTGCAACGACAGGCTGGAATGAGAAGCGACTCAACGCGGCTGGCAGAAAATGCGTCATCCTGCATTCGCATCCAGGCTCGCACGCGGGCTATTACCCAGGTGCAGAATCAATGATGTTGAAGTTGCTCATTGATCCAGATACTGGACAGATTCTTGGAGCCCAAGGTGTGGGTCAAGAAGGTGTGGATAAGCGCATAGATGTTCTTGCCACAGCAATACGCGCGGGAATTACAGCACCCGAACTCGCTGATCTTGAATTGGCCTACGCGCCACCATTTGGTTCAGCCAAAGACCCCGTGAACATGCTTGGCTACATGGCCGACAACATCTTGAGTGGCTTCACCACGTCTATTCAGTGGCACGAGTTGGCTGGGCGGATGGCAAGTGGAGCACAACTCGTTGATGTGCGCTCATCGGAAGAATTCATGAATGGACACATTCCAGGCGCGATCAATATCCCGGTGGATGAGATCCGAGAGCGCTACTTGGAAATCCAGAAAGTTAATGTGATCGTGCACTGCCAAGTAGGCCAGCGGGGTCATACCGCTGCAACCTTGCTCCAGGAACTTGGAATTGCTGCAGACAACCTTGACGGCGGTTACAAAACTTGGGTGAATTCTCCAGCGGCCAGATGACTTGTAGCTTTTGACGCAACGACCGGACCCAACCAGCCTCGAGTACAAATAGAGGAAACACGCGCAGAAAAATGAGCGTGGGAAAAAAGATCAATTCCGCACGGATCTTCCTAATGCCTGACAGGCTGACGGCCGTGAAGACCAAGCGCGGGACCCAGCCCGTTTACGACGATCCCAATCGGTTGTATGAGCAGCCGATCTGGACGGACCTTTGGTTCATAATCGGGTTTGTCTTAGTTGTCCCTGATGTTCTCGTGTTTTTGACGATGCTGGTGAAATCAGGTTTCTCCTTGTCACTTACTGGACATGCCATTGGTGGATATCCCTTTTTTATCGGGCGAACGGTCGCCTTGGCCTTCCTTGGCTCGGTGCTTCCGGTGCTTATTAGGCGATCATCGCGGCGAGAGCGCTTTCGGTTGGCGCCGGCGCGAATTGAACCTGGGTTCCAACAGGACCCTGTTCATAAGGGCGTCCAACGACTTTGGGATGGCGAAAAGTGGACAATTGAAGTCAAAGCTCGCCGCAAAAAGGATGTTCCACGTGTGATCTTCATATCCGGGGTCTTTTTCGCCATCAGTTTGCTTTTAGGGATGGGTTTTGCGACCAAAGCACTCGATGAGGCCCAGGGGACGCAATCCAGCGAGGCTGGAGCAGTACCGGAGGCTATGGCAGGGGTCACGTTCGCTAGGGGGTGACATTAGGCCTGTTACAGGAGTAAACTGTCGTTTGTGTCAATGTCACTTGTCGTTAGTAGGCGCGCCGCCTGAGAGATAGCCGGCGCGCTCCCTCCGCTTCCCGAACAGGGTCGGGGGGTTTTCTTATGAGTGCTGTTACACGCGAATAAACGAATCTACGAAAAGAAGGCAGTAATGAGCGAGCAGATCACGGGTGCGAAAAGCCTCGTGCTGTCCCTAGAGGCGGCGGGAGTGACCGATGTCTTCGGCATTCCCGGTGGAGCGATCCTGCCGCTGTATGACCCATTGATGGACTCAAAGCAGATCCGCCACATCTTGGTTCGCCATGAACAAGGCGCCGGTCACGCAGCTGAAGGCTATGCGGCAGCATCTGGCCGAGTTGGCGTGTGTATGGCAACCAGCGGTCCCGGTGCCACCAATCTTGTCACGCCCATTGCAGATGCCCATATGGACTCGGTGCCGATGGTGGCGATCACTGGTCAGGTTGCCAGCAGCTCAATTGGAACTGATGCTTTTCAGGAAGCAGACATTCGCGGCATCACGATGCCGATTACTAAGCACAGCTTCTTAGTCACGAACCCCGATGAGATTCCGCGAGCGATCGCTGAAGCTTTTCATATTGCCTCGACCGGACGCCCTGGCCCAGTCCTGGTTGACGTTTCCAAAGATGCGCTTCAAGCGTTGACGGATTTCAACTGGCCTACGTCAATTGATTTGCCTGGATATCACCCTGTGACGCGCCCACATGCCAAGCAGGTGCGCGAAGCTGCTCGTTTAATTGTTGAATCCAAACAACCAGTTCTCTACGTCGGTGGCGGGGTTATTCGAGCTAATGCATCCGCAGCTTTGTTGCGTCTTGCCGAAGTAACCGGCATTCCTGTTGTCACCACGCTTATGGCGCGTGGTGCCTTCCCTGATAGTCACAAGCAGCATCTAGGCATGCCTGGCATGCACGGTTCTGTTGCTGCGGTTGGGGCGCTTCAAAAGTCTGACTTACTCATCACCCTTGGTGCTCGATTTGATGACCGGGTCACAGGAAAGCTTTCCACGTTTGCTCCCAACGCACAGATTATTCACGCCGACATTGATCCAGCCGAGATTGGTAAGAACCGTTTTGTCGATGTGCCAATCGTTGGCGACCTTTCAGAAATCATTCCTGACTTGGTTGCTGCAGTTGAGGCTGAATATGCCCTGAATAATCGTGGCGATTATGAGGGTTGGTGGTCACAACTTGACCACATTCTCCAGACCTATCCCGTGGGTTATGACTTTCCTACTGATGGCACGTTGTCTCCGCAGTTTGTGATTGAGCGTCTCGGCATCATTTCGGGTGAAGGCTCGGTATTCACGTCCGGTGTGGGACAACACCAGATGTGGGCGGCTCAATACATCAAATACAATAAGCCAAACACGTGGTTGAACTCTGGTGGCCTTGGCACGATGGGTTATGCAGTGCCTGCAGCGATGGGCGCCAAAGTCGCAGTTCCAGACAAAACAGTTTGGGCAATTGATGGTGACGGTTGTTTCCAAATGACCAACCAGGAGCTCGCAACATGCACAATTAATGACATCCCGATTAAGGTCGCTGTCATTAATAACAACAGCCTTGGCATGGTGCGTCAATGGCAGACGTTGTTCTACAACGAGCGCTACTCACACACAAATCTACATTCAGATCGCATTCCAGACTTCGTGAAGTTGGCCGATGCCTATGGTTGCCACGGCTTGCGCTGTGAATCACAAGATCAAGTCGATGCAACGATCGAAAAGGCGATGAGTCTTAACGATGCTCCCGTTGTCATTGACTTTGTAGTTCACAAAGATGCGATGGTGTGGCCGATGGTCGCAGCGGGCTCAAGCAACGATGAAATTCAATATGCGCGATCAATTGCTCCTGAGTGGGGAGGCGAAGAATAATGTCTCGGCACACACTTTCGGTCCTCGTGCAAGACCAACCTGGGGTCCTAGCCAGAGTTGCAAGTTTATTCTCACGCCGCGGATTCAATATTGAATCGCTTGCCGTTGGGCCAACAGAAGTTCCTGATGTGTCTCGCATGACCATCGTGGTCAACGTCGAAGGTGCTCCACTTGAGCAGGTCACCAAGCAACTCAACAAGTTGATCAATGTGCTCAAGATCGTGGAGCTTGACCCAACTGCGGGTGTGTCACGCGAAATTATGCTGGTCAAGGTTAAGGCCGATGTAGAGTCCAGAAGCCGCGTCATTGAAGTCGTGCAGCTCTTTAAAGCTAAGGTGGTTGATGTGGCCCCTGAGGCGCTCACGATTGAGATCACGGGTAATCCAGAGAAACTTACGGACTTCTTAAAGGTTATGGAACCATTCGGCATTAAAGAATTGGTCAAATCTGGCATGGTGGCTATTGGTCGCGGTTCCAGATCTATTTCAGATCGCTCAACTCGACCTGCAGAAAAGCAAGGGGAGCGCACGGCGTAATCTGTCGGGCGTAACACAGCACGTTCAAACAATCAAGGAGAACCTCGGTGGCAGCAGAACTGTTCTATGACAAGGACGCCGATTTGTCGATCATCCAAGGCCGCAAGGTTGCGGTGCTCGGATTCGGTAGTCAGGGCCATGCCCACGCTATGTCCCTTCGTGACTCAGGCGTCGATGTGCGCGTCGGTCTTAACGAGGGCTCCAAGAGTCGTGCCAAAGCTGAAGAAGCTGGCTTGCGCGTTGTTGATCCCGCTACGGCATGCGCCGAGGCAGACTTGATCATGGTGCTCGTTCCAGACCCTGCTCAGTCCAAGCTCTACAAAGATGTTATCGAGCCAAATCTGAAGGCCGGTGACGCGCTTTTCTTCGCTCACGGTTTCAATATTCGCTACGGCTTTATTAAGCCACCGGCCAATATCGATGTAGCCATGGTTGCTCCGAAGGGGCCAGGCCACCTTGTTCGTCGTGAATACGCAGCCGGCCGTGGTGTTCCTGCCATCGTCGCCGTGGAGCAGGACGCAACTGGTAACGCATGGGCGTTGACTTTGAGTTACGCCAAGGCAATCGGCTCACTTCGCGCTGGGGGCATCAAGACCACCTTCACCGAAGAAACTGAAACTGACTTGTTCGGTGAGCAGTCAGTTCTATGTGGCGGCGCATCACAGCTGGTGATGTATGGCTTTGAAGTGCTGACCGAAGCTGGCTACCAGCCAGAGGTCGCCTACTTTGAGTGCCTGCATGAACTCAAACTGATTGTTGACCTTATGTATGAAGGCGGCATTGCCAAGCAGCGTTGGAGTGTTTCTGACACAGCTGAATACGGTGACTACGTTTCAGGCCCACGCGTGATTGATCCTTCGGTGAAAGAAAATATGAAGGCTGTTCTCGTAGACATTCAAAATGGAAAGTTTGCTCAGCGTTTCATGGATGATCAGCTCGCTGGTGGACCAGAATTCAAGGCACTTCGCGCTAAGGGCGAAACTCACCCAATCGAAGCAGTCGGTCGCGAACTTCGCGGGCTGATGAGCTGGGTCGACACTCGCGGCGATGACTACGTCGAAGGTACTGCTGCTCGCTAAGGACTAACCATCATTTAAGGCCAGTCTCGATTGAGGCTGGCCTTAATGCTTTCTCAGGGTTCTTGTCATTTAATTCTGAAGCTTGTAACCAGTATCACTGCTACCGCTATGTTAATTGTTGTGCTTGTGCTTTTTGTTCTTGGCATCTTTGGGTTGGCGATTGGATCTTTTCTCAACGTTGTCATTTCCCGAGTTCCGGATGCTCGTTCGATTATTCGGCCAAGGTCAACGTGCCCCAAGTGTAAAGAACCAATCGCGTGGGTTGACATGATTCCAATAATTTCCTGGATGATGTTGCGAGGGCAGTGTCGAAATTGTCATCAAACGATCAGTGCGAGATACCCGCTAGTGGAACTAGCAAATGCTTTCTCATGGGTTGTCTTGAGTTGGTGGT
>CANJCG010000038.1 GCA_947472655.1 Actinomycetota bacterium | reverse complement strand
CGTTGACGTAATTCGAGGTTGGATGGAACGTCCGGCCAGTTCAGGTCGTAAACTCCACTTGCATTTCTTAACGCGACCTACGGCCGCGGCTGGTACTGATCGAATCTCTCTGCTTGCGGTGGAACGCACCCAATTTACATCATCAGGCGGTCTGGCGAGTACGGGAGAAGTCCTTGATTTGCCAATTGAATTCCTAGTTCGAAGCATTGGCTACAGAGGAACTGGACTACCAGGCGTGCCGTTTGACGATGCGTCTGGAACCGTTGTGCAAAGCCTTGGTCGGATCGAACCAGGGTTATACGCGGCAGGCTGGATTAAACGAGGACCGTCAGGAATTATCGGGACAAACAAGAAAGATGCGTCCGAGACCGTTGCTTCATTGCTCGCAGACGCTGATGCAGGATTATTGCCTATCTCAAAGCGCGATGTTGACGTACTTCTTGCCGAGCGCCACCTTGAACCAGTATCTGTTGATGGCTGGCGCGCAATTAACCGAGCCGAACAAGCACTCGGGGATGAATTTGGGATCGAACGCATGACCATAAGCGATCATGCTTCAATGATTGAAATATCTACTCTGGGTTAGCGGTGTCAGTCGGCTGTTTGTTGCATTTCCTGAACAGTCCACACATGCACTGATTCAGCAGCCTTGCCACAGGACTCAGCGCGCTGATCTGGCAGCTGCACACGTTGCACGTGTACTCGCCAGGTGCGGCCGTCAGTGTGACGCACCTCAGTTTCCACACGATCGTCAAGAAGCAGGACGTTTGTAAGTGCAGGCACTGCGCGGTCGTTCACAACCCGCAGGACGTCTATCGCGCCAGCTTCTTTGATGTCATAGACGTTGCGTACTGCAATTCCTGCTACCTGCAATGGCGCAGGGAACCAACCATGACCGCGAAATCCGTTGAGATAGACCATTTCGTCAGCATTGGCCGCACGCATCTCAATGGTCTCCGCTGCTGAAAGACGCCCGTGAACGGAGCCAGAAGGCAGGGTCAAAACAGTGGGCGCAAAACGGTGACCGCCGAGGTGACTCATTTCCCAGACCAATGTGCGTTCATCGTGCGATACAGAAGAAAGGAGTTCATCGTAAATAGGTCGCCCAACGACCGCGCAACATGCATCCCGCGAACCGTGGGTGCACACGAATGTCAATGGCCTGGTTTGAATCTGACCTATTGGGGGAAGGATGCCTTGCGCCAACGCCTCAAAATCCCACGTCAATAAGATCGTGAGATCTTCGATGAGTCCATGACGCATCTCTCGATGTTCTGGAGCAGTGTGTGCAATCCAAATGTTATGGCCGGCCGCGTTATTTCGTTCGAGTCGGTCAGGATGCCGTGCTAATACGATTTTCACCGCAGTGCCCTTGGTGAGTGCGAGAAGCTGTTCGCCCAATTCACGCGGGAAATGACTGTCTAAGAGGGCTTCTCGACCCCAGGGACCAGGTTGTTCAATGATGACGTAGCAACTCACAACCGGAGCAGTGCCCGCCAATGGTTCATCGACTTGGAGCGACTGAAGTGTGCATGCCTGACTCATAATGGCCCTCCCAGCGCGGCAATCGGCAAGGTTGCTGGCGTGCCGGTTGCATCACGCTTGGCCCAGGTTTGCGGAAGATCGATTGGCACCCCTGCGGCACTTGCTCCTCTCGGTGGTGCAAGCCCAATCCAGCCCAGCATCAAGGTGTCTTCACCCGACCTAAATTTGTGGCTGCGAACTCCACTTGTGCCGCGTCCTTTAGAGGGAATCTCCCCAAAGTCAGTGATCTTGACTGTTCCAGCGTCGGTTCCAGGCAAAGCAGCTGATGAACCAGCCACCGTGACCACGACGGCATCTCGATTGCGATCGATTCCAAACCCGGCAATAGCCAAGGATCCGTGATTAAGTTTTATGCCGGCCATGCCTCCTGCCGCGCGACCTGTAGGGCGGACAGAGGTTGCAGGGAAACGCAGGACTTGCGCATCGTTGGTCACAATCGCAATGTCATAGTTTTCTGCCATTTCATCGTCGAGACGCATTGCGCCAACCACGGAATCGCCACCATCTAGTCGGATGATCTCCCAGAAAGGTTTTGCGAGAACGTCAGCGACCACACGTTTGACTTTTCCTTGCGCAGTGACAAGCAACATGCCACCAGTCTCATCCAAAGTGGTGAGTGCGATGGCTTGCTCACCACGTGGGAGGTCCAGGAAAGCACTGACAGGCGCACCTGCACTGAGCGCAGGAACACCGTGTACTGGGGGCATCTTGGGTAGTTCCAACACTGACAACCGCAAAACACGTCCGGTAGTTGTAACAATCCCGATCTCGCCTCGGGTCGAAGCCACACATGCACTGATAATCACATCGTGCTGGGCACGCTGACTTGCGTCAATTTCAGTGGCAGCTATTGGTTCAGTGCGAGCAAGGAGCCCAGTACTCGAGAGCAAGACGACGCACGGTTCATCGTCGACTTCGAGTTGCATCGAAGTTGTAACTGGCATCGAAGCAGATTCCATGAGCAACGTTCGACGCGGTGTTCCATGCTCTTTCGCAGCAGATTGCAGTTCGTCAGACACCAGACCGCGCAACACTTTTTCGTCATCGAGAATTCTATTGAGCTCTTCAATGACCCCACGCAAGGCTTCCGCCTCAGTCTCAAGTTCAATGAGTGAGAACTTCGTGAGTCTTCTAAGCGGCATGTCCAGGATGTAATTCGTTTGATCGATGCTTAAGTCAAAAACCTGCATAAGACGCTCGCGAGCTCCAGCAGCATCATCCGACTCACGAATAAGTTGAATCACTTCATCGATATCAACAATTGCAATGAGTAAACCGGCGACAAGATGCAATCGCTCCTGAGCGCGCCTGCGACGATAAACACTGCGACGACGAATGACGTCAATGCGGTGATCAAGGAATACCTGAAGCAATTCGATAATGCCAAGGGTGCGGGGCTGACCCTCAACGAGAGCAACCGCATTCACGCTTACTTGATCTTCCATAGGTGTCAGTTTGAATAATTGCTCCAAGACGGCTTCAGGATTAAAACCATTCTTGATCTCGATAACCAGATTCAAACCAGATTCGCCATCGGTGAGATCTGCGACATCTGAAATACCCAAGAGTTTTTTCGACTGAACGAGATCCTTCATGCGTTCAATAACGCGTTCGGGGCCGATGTTGAGCGGCAGTTCGGTGACAACGATGCCCTGACGACGAGGACTGACTTGCTCGAATCGCGTGCGTGCGCGCACCTTGAAACTGCCGCGTCCAGTTGCGTAGGCTTCACGCACGCCGTCTAATCCGACAATCACTCCTCCGCCTGGCAAATCTGGGCCCGGAATAAATCGCATGATCTCATCAAGCGTGGCGCCAGGGTGGTCTAGCAAGTAGCGCGCCGCACTGATGACTTCGATGAGATTATGCGGAACGAGGTTTGTCGCCATACCTACGGCAATTCCAGAGGCGCCATTGACTAAAAGGTTCGGTAGCGCTGCGGGCAACACAACTGGCTCAGTTTCGCGGCCGTCGTAGTTTTGGACGAAATCAACAGTTTCTTCATCGATCGTCGTGGTCATCGACATCGCCGCTGTGGCCAAGCGTGCCTCGGTATAACGCATTGCTGCCGGACCATCATCGGGTGAACCAAAGTTGCCGTGTCCATCAATCATCGGCAGCCGAAGCGAAAATGGTTGAGCCATGCGCACGAGGGCGTCGTAAATCGCAGAGTCGCCATGGGGGTGGAGTCGACCCATGACTTCGCCGACTACACGAGCACTTTTGACGTGGCCACGGTCGGGGCGAAGCCCCATCTGGCCCATCTGGAAGAGGATCCGTCGCTGCACTGGTTTAAGTCCATCGCGGGCATCTGGCAGGGCTCGCGAATAGATAACTGAGTAGGCATATTCCAAAAAGGACGCCTGCATCTCCGAGGAGACGTCGACATCAATGATGCGACCATCCCCTGGCGGAGGAGTGCTGCGAGACGAACGACGTGCCATGAAATTGCCCTTTCGATGCTGAGATCTGACGTTATCGGGTCAACCCCGAGCGCACGTGAATGCAAGCGGCGAGTCGGATGTGAGGTGCGCTGGGCATAAGTGGCCTACAAGAGGTCACAATATGTCGTATGGCTCATGCTGGTTACCCGATCGAATGGGAAGCAGACGTCGTGCTCGCTAATGGTCGGCCAGTCCATTTGCGGCCGATCGCGACAGCGGATGCTGCCAAACTCCAAGAATTCCACCTGAGCCTGTCTCCCGAGACGGTTTACCTTCGATTTTTCACGTCAAAGCCTGAACTCTCTGAGCGTGAGCTCGAACGCTTCACCAATGTGGATCACATAGATCGAGTGGCTCTCGTTGCTCTGGTTAATGAGGAAATCGTTGGGGTTTGCCGCTATGACCGCGTCAATGAAACAGATGCGGAGATTGCCTTTAACATTCGAGATGAATACCAAGGACGAGGTCTCGGCTCAGTATTGCTGGAGCATCTAGCTGCGGCAGGGCGCGATCGTGGGCTCATTCGCTTCGTGGCGGAGGTGCTTCCTGAGAATCGTCGGATGATCAACACTTTTAAAGAAGCTGGTTACACAGTCGCACAACAATTCGAAGATCACGTCTTGTCAATTAGCTTTGCTATCGCTTCTACTGATCAAAGTCGAGCCGTTACGATCGCCCGAGAACATCGAGCAGAGGCCCGTAGTGTTCAACTTTTGATGACCCCAAAATCCATTGCAGTGATCGGTGCTTCGGATAAGCCCGGGAACGTTGGGCGAATAATTGTGGCAAATTTACTTGCCGGGGGATTCACTGGGCAAATAGTCCCGGTGCATGCAACAGCAAAGTCTGTTCTCGGGATTGCTTGCGTCCCAGACTTACTTCATCAGAGTTCCATCGATCTCGCGGTTGTGGCCGTACCAGCTGAAGTTGTGATGCAAGTATTGCCTGACATTGCAGGGGCAGGCATCACCGGCTTGGTAGTGCTGAGCCGCGGTTTTGGTGATGCAGGTGCGCAAGGGCGGGAACTGCAGGAACAGCTACTTACTTTTTGTAGGGCTCATGGGCTCCGCCTCATCGGCCCAAACGCTCTAGGTCTTATCAATACGGATGTAGCCATCAGTGCGAACGTTTCACTTGCTGAATCGATGCCACAAGCAGGGTCCATTGGTTTTTTCTCACAGTCGGGTACGTTCGGGGGTTCAATTTTGGCAAGATTGAATCGACGTGGACTTGGGGTGAGTTCATTTGTGTCCGCCGGCAATAGAGCCGATGTGTCAGGCAACGATTTCTTGCAATTCTGGGAATCAGATCAGCGAACCAAGTCGATTCTTTTATATATCGAAAGTTTTGGAAATCCAAGAAAATTTGCTCGTCTGGTTCGCCGAATTGCGGCGACTAAGCCCGTGCTCATGGTTCGAGTTGGCGGTGCCGGTCTGAACTTGCCAACAGGGCACCGAGCCGATCGAACATTCTTGAGTGAGCATGCGGTTGAGGATATTTTCAAGGCCGCTGGTCCAATAGTTCTCGACTCTATCGATGACATGTTGAATCTAGCTGGTGTCATCGACAGCCAGCCCCTGCCTAGTGACGCAGGGATTGCGATCGTAGGAAACAGTGACGCGCTCATGGTGTTGGCCGCGAATGCCGCTCACCGCACAGGATGCGAAATTTCGGCTGGTCCGATTATTTTGCCGACCGCAATAGATCCTGAAGACTATCGAGCCTCAGTGCGAAGAGTCCTAGCCGAAGACGTTGTCGGGGCACTGCTGCTGATCCACAGTCCAGGAACGGGCGGAAGTCCAGATGATCTGATCCGGATGATGTTGCTGGAAGAGGGCCACGACGCTGCCAAACCCGTGGTCGCTGTCATGCAAGGCTCCGTTGACGGTTTTCGTGTGATTGATGGAATCCCAACGTTCTTGGATGTGGAAGATGCGCTTTCGGCCCTGAGTCGGCTCCAGAATTTCGATCGCTGGCGTGCAACCCAAGCTATTGACCCCGAACCTCCAGATGACGTTGACGTTGAGGCCATCACATCGATTGTGGCCTCCGTGCTTGATCGCGATGAAACTCACCTCAGCGATCACGAAGCGCGCAACCTACTTTCGGCATTAGGAATTGGATTACATGAGGTGCCAGCGGCAGAACTCGTGGGCAGAGGCTGCACGCTTACTTTGTTCATCGATCCCCAGTTCGGGCCGGTTTGTGGATTTGGTGTGGCCGATCCGATGGCGGCGGTGCTCAATGATGTGGCCTATCGATTAGCTCCCATGCACCTCAACCACGCAAGTGATGCGGTTGAGTCGGTCCGAGCCTTCCCACTGGTTGGCGGCGATCAACGAGCAAAATCGTATGCGCTGGTACTTCATCGACTGAGTTGGCTGCACGAATATGCCCCCGAGATCGCTCTGGTGAGTCTTGCTGATCTCCGCTGCCTTGACGACCAGCGGACGGCGTCGGTATCGATCACAGTGAAACCTAATCCCCAAGTATTCGACCCACGTGTGCGTCGCATGGCAGGATGAGCCCGTGGCCGACCTAGATCTCTCTTTGAGATCCGATATCCAGCGAAGTGGCTACTACCCGGATTTGGTTGCCGACGCTTTAGAAACGGCCTTGGCCGGCGAGACTCTTCATGCTTATCTCGTGCACCACGAGGCTACCTTTGACCACGATGAATTACGCCGCCACGTAACTGTGCTGGCCCTGACGTCTACTCGCCTCATTGTTGGCCACACCGATGAACACCCGGCTGACGAGCTGCACACCGTTTCATTCGCTACCGCCTCCACCGAGGCCGTGCGATTGGAACGAGTCGATTCGGTCGTTGTTACTCGAGTAGTTACCGAACCCGCATCCCATCAATCAGGGGGTAGCGCAGCGGAAGTTGTCCTTACGATTGGTTGGGGAGCGGTTTCCAGAATTGAACTTGAGCCAGCAACCTGTGGCGATCCTGCGTGCGACGCTGATCATGGCTACACCGGTACTACGAGCAACGATGACTTATCTGTCCGGGTTTCTCAGGTGGCAGACGGAGCTGAAGTAGTGGAACAAGCCTTGGCTTTTGCAGCATCGCTGTCGCAGGCGACTGCTTCACGATTGCGGTAATGATCAGCGAACTTCCGCGTGCGCCTGCCGATCTGTCAATCGCCGATATTGTTCCGTCAAGTGCAGCAGCGCTGGGGATGTTGGGGGCGGTTGATCGCATTGGATTAGGGGCGCCGAGACATATTGTTTGCGCCCTCATCGATGGTTTGGGTAGTGGGCAATTGTCAGAGTTTGCACAGTACGCTCCGGCGTTAGCCTCACTTAGTGGTCCTCGAGCCGCGACCATTGTTCCGTCAACCACGCCGGTGGCGTTGGGTTCGTTTGGCACCGGTGAAATGCCAGGCACGCACGGTCTCGTTGGAGCCTCATTTTGGGTTCCTGAATTCGAAGGCATCCTTGTTCCATTGCATTGGTCTCCAGCAATGCCCGCGATAGCGATTCAGCCTGAACCTACGATGTTTGAACGGATGAGTGAATCAGGGATTCGAGTTACCACAGTTGCCCCCGAGGCATATCGTGAAAGTGGGCTCACCCGAGCTGTGCTGCGAGGGGGTGAATATTGCGGCGCAGAAGACATCAAGGCGCGTGTGGCCGGCGTGCTTGCAGCATCAAGTTCAATACCGAGCTTCACATATGTGTACTGGGCTGAACTTGATCGTGTCGGTCACGAATTTGGAGTCGGCAGTGCAAAGTGGATTTCTGCATTGTCGCGAGTCGATCAATTGATTGACGAACTGCGCAATGCGCTGCCCGCATCGTCAACGTTGATCGTGACAGCAGACCACGGAATGGTGAACTGCGATGAGAAGATTTCAGTCGATTCACATCCCGACTTCACTGCCGGTGTGCGCCTGCTAGCCGGCGAACCACGTGCTCGACATATCTATACAGAAGATGGACAGGCTGCTTTTGTGGCACAGCGGTGGCGCATGGCGCTAGGGGATAGAGCGCGGGTTATCGAACGCGACGAGCTTCTCGCTAGTGGTCTCTTAGGTCGTGTGGTCGATGAGTTGGTCGACAGAATTGGCGACGTGATCGTATTAGCAAAAGATACTGTGGCACTCACGTCATTAACGGATAAGCGCGTTTCAGCCCTAACCGGACAGCACGGATCTTTCAGTAATGATGAGTGGGAAATTCCTTGCTTAGTAGTGACAACTACAAGTTAAGCGTCATCATTCTTGCTGGTACCAAAGAGGATTTCGTCCCAAGTAGGGATGCTTGCTCGCCGTCCCTTAGTTTTCACAGGCTTTCTCGTTGGAGGCTTATTCTGCGAAGCAGGAGCTTCTGTTGGCATTGGCAACATCAAGGTGTTGTTTTCATCTTCAAATATTTCTTGAATCTCAGCCTCGACTCTGGCGTGTATTTCATCCTCGGAGTCGATTGCTATAGACGGAACAGCCTTCAGTCGCGGACGAGTTTCACCGATTACTTCGACTTCAGCTTCTTCAATGAGTACAGCAATTGGGGTGTCAGTGATGAAGTCCATCTCACCATCGGGCTCAACTCCCATTAAACGACGTGCGACGTCATCAAGCGGGTGCAAATTGCGTCCACTGTGATCGTAAGTCCAGACAGCTTTAGTGCCGTGTTTCCATGTAGGCAGAAGTGCCGTGACGATCCATTTGCCATCTTCACGGCGATAAGAATCCCAGGTGATGGAAACAGGGGAATACCCCGTGTGCGCAACGACAGCGGATACCGAATCCGAAAGAGAAACAGATGAATTGGTACGACGTAATTCTGTTGTGAGCGCAGAAGTGACGATGAACTCGCGCTCACCAAGTGGTGGGCCGGCGTAGCGAACCACTCGGTCTAATGGCCAGCCAGTTTCGGCAGCGATCACAGCCGGATCTGCTCCGGCACGTACGCGAGACTGAATCTCCCTTGGGTTGAGAGGTTCCAAGGTGATCTCCTTTCGCGCATTAGTGAGGAGCCCAACATACTGCCTCAGTTGCTGGTGAGTGCAGGTCTATGCCGAGGTGTCGCACGCAATGCAAAAACAGTAGCGGCCAAAGCACCAACGACGGGCAAGATATAGCTCATTGACGTACCGACTGAATCGATGAGCACTCCCGAAATCGCTGTGCCAGCCGCGTAACCCAAAATCATGCCTGAGTTTGTCCAAGTGAGGGCCTCAGTGAGCATATTCGCTGGAATAAGTTGTTCAGTTACCGAATACGTAGTGATCAGGCCGGGAGCGATGGCAAAGCCAGCGACCATCGTGGCTATAAAAAGAGTGGGAATGGATCGCGCGAACACCGCGGGCATAAAAGCCAGGCAGGCAATGGAGGTGCAGACAACCAATTGGCGTGGCAGTGTGGATTTCCACGCCCGATGCCCAAACCATAAACCGCCTATGGCCGAGCATCCGGCCCAAACCCCCAAAATGAAACCAGTCATTTCGGGATGGCCAGCCTCCGTCGCAAAGGCGACAGTCGTGACTTCATAGCTGCCGAAAAGCCAACCGAAGCAGGCGCCGATTATCGGCATCCGCCACATTCCTGTGTGGCTAAAGATGTTCACTTTTGGCAGGTCGGAGTTGTGAGTACGTGGTTCAGTCTTGCGTTGGAGTGAAAGCAGAACAGATCCGGTTAGCATGAACACGATTGAAATAACAATCGGGAATTCCAGACCAATCTGTACGCTCATCACGACAGTGAAAATCGGACCTACAATAAAAATCAATTCATCTATAATGCTTTCCCATGCGAAAGCAGTACGTTTCATCTCGGGAGAATCAACTAATACGTAGACCCAACGTGCGCGGACCACTGCGCCGAGGGCCGGTTGGCTAATACCAGCTAATGCAATGCCGAAGATTTGGACGGCCAGATTTTCATTGCTGTATAAAAATATGATGAGACCGACACTGTTCATGCAGGCGAGTAATGGAAGTGTCATCCGTTGGCCGCGTTTATCAATGATGCGACTCGTGAAGATGGCGCCGACTGCGGCGCAAATCTGGAAGACACCTGCGATTGCCCCAGCTTGGGCATATGACCCGGTAGTTCCAGCCACATACAAAACGACACCAAGCATCACAATGGCAATAGGCAGCCTGGCGAGAAAAGTTGCACCAGAAAATTGCCACGCTCCGGGGATGCGAAACAAGTCTCGATAGGCGCTCAACACATGGATCACGCTAGTGCGCAGTGGGGTTCGTAAAAATATCAGCCCAGCGAGGGCATGATGGGGATGTGGAACCAGTCGAAGAACTCCTCACGCGCCATGTATTGCTGCCATTGGCCTGGGAGGCCACCATCATGGCAGCCAAATTCTTGCGCGACGAGCGTCCGCACGACCTCATCGTGGAATCTAAATCCACTGCCGTGGACGCTGTGACGGAGATGGATCGCGGGGCAGAGGATCGACTCGTTGAGGTGCTTCTGGGAGCTCGACCTACGGATGGATTCCTAGGCGAAGAAGGCGGTGAACGTTTTGGGACTTCAGGTGTGCGCTGGGTGGTTGATCCATTAGATGGAACCGTTAACTACCTCTACGGCATCCCCATGTGGGCTGTGTCTGTAGCGGCTGAAGTTGAAGGCGAATCTGTCATTGGCATTGTGATGGTGCCCGAGTTCAATGAAGCGTATGTTGCCATCAAGGGGGGTGGCTCCTGGCTCATTCGCCATGCACTCAGCGAGCCAAGCTGGGCAGAGCAGCTACACGTGCGTGAGTGTCGGGATCTGACAACCGCCCTAACCGCCACTGGGTTTGGGTATTCGGGGGAGCGTCGAAAAGAGCAAGCGCAGGTCATTTTGGCGATTGCGAATCAGGTTCGCGATTTTCGCAGAATGGGATGCGCAACTGTTGACTTCTGCTGGTTGGCTCGAGGTCGCCTCGACGCGTACTACGAACATGGGCTTCAACGCTGGGATGTGGCAGCGGGATATCTCATTGCTCGAGAGGCCGGCGCGATCGTTACCGGGCTCTGGGCGGAGAGCCCGCACGAAGAAATCATGGTTGCCGCTGTGCCGCAGATCGCAATTGCACTACGTGCATCCTTGCGCGAAGCTCAGAACTGATGTGATGGCAAACAACTAGCTAAGTCGGCGCATTTCTTTTTTATAGCGATGCGCATTAGCAACGTACCCTGCCACGCCGTCTGGGTCTGGATGGCCGTCAACGGTGTCTTCTTGAATGACGCAAGGAATGCCTAAAGCACGTGCATGGGGAGGTACGACTCTTCGCATTGGAACGAGGGCGCCAGCGCCCACAAGCGAAAAAGGCCCGATGACTGCTTGGTTCAACACGATTGATCCAGACCCGATAAGACAGTCATCGTGTATTTGGGCGCCTTCAATATGCACGTTATGTCCGACGGTAACTCGATTGCCGATAAGTGTTGGGTTCGTATCAGTGCAATGGATAACAGTTCCGTCCTGAATCGAACTTTGGGCTCCGATGCTGATGTAGCCATGATCACCGCGAAGCACGACTCCAGGCCAGACAGATGATTCCGGCCCGATGCGTACGTCACCTATGACGACTGCATCAGGATGAACGAAAGCTGAAGGGTCAATCTGGGGTTCACTGTCGCCAAGGGCATAGATGGGCATACAGATGAGGTTAGCGCTAAGCGTAAGTGAGGCGGCTAACACGCGCTCAATAGTGGTATTCGGCCAGAAATGAGGCACAATCGCGGCGCTGCATCAGTTAGGTAGCCGATTGGGAGGGCACTGGCATGGCAACTGATTACGACGCACCAAGAAAAACAGACGAAGAGTTAGCCGAGGATTCACTAGAGGACCTCAAAGCACGTCGCGCCGAAAAATCATCAGGCGCAATCGATGTTGATGAGGCTGAAGCCGCTGAGAATCTCGAGTTGCCTGGTGCGGATCTCTCGGATGAAAGTTTGACCATTCGAGTATTACCGCGTCAGTCAGATGAGTTCACGTGTTCCAAGTGCTTCTTGGTTCACCATCGAAGTCAACTAGATCACGAGGCCAAGACTGGCCCGGTTTGCTCTGACTGTTCATAAGGTCCAGATCTAGTCGGTGTGTGTGCCGCGATTCATTGCGCGGTACACCACCGTCTCTACTGCCGCTGCTGTTGCAGCAGTGACTATCGCCCACATCAAGGCGCGCCCGATGTTCACTCGTGGATCTCGAGGATCTGGCGCAGTACGTCCGCTGGATCGTTGATAACCCGCATTCAACACCTTGCGAACCAACATCGTGGCACCTGTGGCCGTAATTGGCGCGATGAGGTGCATGACCAGGTTGGGCTGTTCATCAACAATTTCGGGCGTTGTCTCGTTCATATTCATACTGTCTCAGATCTCTGCGCACTTGGGCCACCTGATTCGCGACGAGCGGTTAGAGCCGCACCTATAGCCGTTGCCAGTTTTTCGGGATTACGTGTACTAAAGATCCAGCCCGGATGCGGATCTTTCGGGTCTTCCACTTGAATTGACACCGATGATGTGCTCGACCAAAGTTTCAATAGCGTGTAGTCCAACGCATGATCGCGGCTACTGCGTGCTGCACGGGTCTGATGAGGGTCCAAAATGCCCACAGAGCCAATATGGGAGATTGGCAACCGAGCACTATCGACCCGGAGAACGTCGGTTACCTCTATGACGGGTGAACTCGTTGTCATCACGAGTGCCAAAAGGCCGAAGATCACGGCAAACATCGTCCAGCCAATTTTCGGATCATAAGCAGCCCCGTAGGCAATGCTCAGCATGGCTACGAGCCCAGCAGCAAGCCCATAGACCCACCACTTGGGCAAGAGGCGCTCTCGATAACTACTCACACCGCACACTCTAGGCGGCCTCAGTAGAGTCGACTCCTATGAAGGTGCCCGTGCTGATTCAGCGATTAGACGATCGACTACCACTACCTAGTTATGAGCACCCGGGCGATGCCGCCATGGATCTGCGCGCGCGAGCGACAGTAACGCTGGCACCAGGAGAGCGCGCTGTGGTTCCCACAGGCATCGCCATAGCTCTGCCACCTGGCTATGCCGGCTTTGTTCACCCCAGAAGCGGCCTCGCCGCGAAACAAGGGCTGGGTATGGTCAATGCGCCGGGTGTTATTGACGCGGGCTACCGCGGTGAGATTGGGGTTATTTTGATCAATCATGATCGCCACCTATCGATCACACTTGAGCGAGGGGAACGCATCGCCCAATTAGTGATTAAGCCCGTTGCGCTGGCAGATCTCATTGAAGTCACCCAACTACCCGGGAGTCACCGTGGACAGGGTGGGTTCGGCTCAACAGGCACAGGTTCTACTACGGTGGACTCGTGAGCAACGACTATCGCGTAAACGGCCCACTGGATGAATCTGAAGTGGTCTGGGATGAAACAGAGCGCCTTGATCTGGGCAGCCTGCTCGTTTCAGCTATCCCTGGTGTAGATGTGCAGGTTCAGGTTGACGAGAACACAGGCGCAGTCGCTTTGGTGACCTTGGCCACGGTCGACAGCGGCGTGCAAATCCAAGTATTCGCCGCTCCAAAATCAGGCGGGCTTTGGGACGACGCAAGACAACAAATAACGTCATCTATCAATAGTTCAAATGGACTCGTTGAAGAAGCGCTGGGAACATTTGGCCCAGAACTTCGAGCCCAGGTGCCGGGGGAGCAGGGCTTGCAGCCCGCACGCTTCGTAGGCATAGAAGGCCCGCGGTGGTTTATGCGCGCGGTGTTCCTTGGAAATGCATCACGACCAAGCGACGCCGCAACAGTTCTTGAGAACGCAGTTCGCGGACTCGTAGT
>CANJCG010000037.1 GCA_947472655.1 Actinomycetota bacterium | reverse complement strand
TGGACCCGGACCTTTGACACGTTTCTCCTGTCTTTGGCCCGAGTTATCTAACTCGAACCGTCAGTGCGAACGATGCATGACTAACCCTGCTCGTTCATCGGGTGAATGTCCTCATGAAGGCTCCCGACGGTAAGGCGAATGAAACTGGCGCTTGTGCGCACAGCAGAGATGACTATACCGCGCGCTCGCGGCCAATTTGAACCAAGAGATCATCAAGAAGCCCCGAAGTATCCAGCGGAGCTGGCACTTTCAGCGCCCGAGGCCAAGCTTGTCGACGATCCGCTAACGCTAGACAGGACTGTTGCGGATGGATCCAAGCACCTCGTCCTGGTTCATTTCGACCAAATCGGACAGATTTCCCATCCGAGGTGCATCGCAATAACTCACTATCGGGTGAGCGCTCGCGGCAGCCCACGCAGGTGCGCATGGGGCTCATTGGTCAGATTCATCCTGGTCTTGAGAATCGTCGTCAACAGCTGTGTCAGCGCGAATATCGATGCGCCAACCCGTAAGCCGAGCTGCTAGCCGCGCATTTTGACCTTCCTTGCCAATTGCCAAGGAGAGTTGATAGTCGGGAACAGTGACGCGGGCGGCTCGAGCGTCAAGATCGACAATCACTACTGACGTCACCTGAGCTGGTGACAGCGCGTGTGCGATGAGTTCAGCAGGATCATCGCTGAAGTCCACGATGTCAATCTTTTCGCCTTGGAGTTCAGCCATCACTGCACGCACTCGCTGACCCATCGGGCCAATGCACGCACCTTTCGCATTTACGCCAGGAATCGTGGATCTCACCGCGATTTTCGTACGGTGCCCCGCCTCGCGAGACAAACCGCCAATTTCAACAGTGCCATCGGCGATTTCTGGTACTTCTAAGGCAAAAAGCGCGCGCACCAAGTTGGGATGAGATCGTGAGACGGTAACGACGGGGCCCTTGAATCCCTTGCGCACTCCGACGACCAAACATTTCAAGCGGCCACCGTGGGAGTAATCCTCGCCAGCGACCTGCTCTTCTGGTGGCAGGTTTCCTTCAACTTTGCCGAGATCTACGCGAATCATCCGTGGATTCGTATTCTGCTGAATCAGGCCTGAAACTAGATCTCCCTCGCGTCCGGAAAATTCGATGAGTGTTGCATCGCCTTCGGCTTCGCGTAACCGGGCGAGCAACACCTGCTTTGCTGTGGTTGCCGCAACCCGACCGAAATCGGTTGGGGTATCTTCGAATTCACGGACAACAAGTCCGTCTTCGCCAATTTCAGAGGCATAGACGATGACGTGACCGGTTTTTCGATCAAGCTCCACCCGTGCGCGTTCAGACGCACCAGGCGTGCGGTGATAAGCCACCAACATGGCCTGTTCAATCGAGTCAACCACGAGGTCCAGGGAAAGCCCTTTATCTACTACGAGTGCACGAAGTGCCCCAACATCAATGTCCATCGGTTACTTCTTCCTCATCAGGCGTTTGTAGCCGGTTGAACTCAATTTGCACCTTGCCTCGCACCAAGTCGCTGAAGGCAACTGTGCGTTGAACTTGGGTTTTTGCCTCAGTGACCTCAAAGACCACTGAGTCAACACCAACAGAAACTATTCGACCAGTGAAGACGGCATCGCCCTTGGTCTGGACCTCAACGAGTCGATCCACTGATCGTTGCCAATGCTTGAGTTCAGTTAATGGACGATCGACGCCTGGAGAAGTGACTTCTAGAACAAACGTGCCTGCAAACTCACTATTGAGTGGCTCAGAATCAAGCAAGGCGGAGATTTCTCTACTGATCTCCGCTACTAGGTTCAAGTCAATGCCACCATCGCGGTCAACAACCACTCGAACTATTTCACGTCGTCCCGCTTGCTGAATCGCAAGTTCTTCAAGGTCTGCACCTGCAGCGTGAACTACTGGCTCGATCCCCTTGCGGATCTTTTCCACCGACGCAGCCATGGTGCCTCCCAAAGCGATTCAGTTGTAGTAAAAGCCGAACTCTACCTGCTCATGAGAGTCTTGCCTCGTGTCCGTAAACGTTCGTCTACCTCTGAAGGCGGTAAGCGCCAGCGCGGTGAGCGTGATTTTCGTGCTTTTTTCGCTGAGCGCTTGTTCGGGTGCATCGGTTGGCAGTGGGGCAAACTCAGCGGCTACTCCCCCCGTCTCCACCCCTGCAGCCAGCCAAGCAGAGCCAGCTATAGACCAAGCCATCCAAGGTATTGATGCAGCCATTTACGGCTATGGGGTTATCGGCGCCTACGTCTCGAGTTCAGATCAGAAGAAAGTGGAACGTGCGATCGCTGCCTTGAACAGGGAGCGACTCACCTTTGAACTTGCCATCGGGAGACACATGAGTGAAATTGCAGTTGCCTACCAATTGCCAAACCCCGTAACGGATGCAGCATCAGCTTCAGCTCTGGCCAAACTTCTTGAAATGAAACTGATAGCGCTGTTCAACGAGGTCGCGCAGAATTCAACCGGATTAACCAAAACTGCTGCTGAACGAGCATCGACTAAAGCAACACGCCGTGCAGCGGGCTGGAATACAACTTCAGTGCCTAAGTCAACACCTTAGTTTCTGCTTAATGCCTTGATCTCAATCACGGCCTCGCTCAATGCCACATCCCGGCGCTCGCCCGTGCGTCGATCCTTAAACTCAATAAACCCTTCAGCCAACCGTTTGCCTACGATCACAATTGTTGGAATTCCGATGAGTTCTGAGTCATTGAACTTTACGCCAGGTGAAACTGTGGTGCGATCGTCATACAAGACACGAACGCCTTCGGCTTCAAGTTCAATAGCTAGCTCGTTGGCCGCCGCAAAGATCGCTTCGTCTTTTCCGGCTGCAATCAAATGAATATCAGCAGGAGCAACTTCACGCGGCCAAATGAGTCCTTTATCGTCGTGCGATTGTTCTGCAATCGCCGCGACTGCGCGCGAAACTCCGATGCCGTAAGAGCCCATGGTGACGGTAATGAGTTCACCATTCTCATCGAGCACCTTCAACCCAATGGCTTCCGCATATTTACGGCCTAATTGGAAAATATGCCCAATTTCAATGCCCCGTTCAATTTCAAATCCATTGCCACAACTTGGGCATGCATCACCCGCGCGTACTTCGGCAACATCGATGGTTCCATCTGCTGTGAAATCCCGACCTGCCACGTAGTCATAGAAGTGGCGAGCAGACTCATTCGCGCCAGTTATCCAGCGAGTGCCATCGACAACTCGAGGATCAACGAGATACCGCACACCGGAAACTGAATTTTCGCCTAAGACGCTGGGCCCGATGTAGCCCTTCACCAGACTTGGGAACTTAAGGAAATCGGCATCCTCAAATATCCGTGCTTCGCTTGGCTGCAATAAAGCTTCCAATCGTTTGACGTCAATCTCACGATCGCCCGGAACCCCGATGGCCAAAGCAGTTTCTGATCCGTCAGGCGCAGCGACGATAAAGATAATGTTCTTCAATGTGTCGGCGCCGGACCATGGACGATCATCCCGAGCAAAATCTCGATTCGAATATGACACGAGGGCTTCAATGGTGCCAGAGGCCGGGGTTTGTTCAATGTGCGCTGCCGGAATATTGCTCGCGTCAATTTGATCAGGAGCTACGGTGACAACCGCTTCGACATTAGCTGAATACCCACATGACGAACAATGCACAAAAGTGTCTTCACCAACCGGCGTTGGCGCTAGGAATTCTTCGCTAGCCGACCCACCCATGGCCCCAGACATGGCAGAAACAATGACGAATTCCAAACCAAGTCGACCAAAGGTTGCAATGTAAGCCTGGCGATGTTTGTCGTAAGACACCTGTAATCCAGCATCATCGATATCGAAGGAGTACGAATCTTTCATAACGAACTCACGCCCGCGAAGAATTCCAGCTCTAGGCCGGGCCTCATCACGGAATTTGCTCTGTATTTGATAAAGAGAAATAGGAAGGTCTTTGTAGGAGGAATACTCCCCCTTCACCAGTAGCGTGAACATTTCCTCGTGCGTTGGTCCGAGTAAATAATCGGCACCTTTACGATCTTGCAAGCGAAAAAGCGTGTCGCCGTACTCAGTCCACCTGTTGGTCAGCTCGTACGGTTCGCGAGGCAAGAGCGCAGGGAAGTGCACTTCTTGAAAACCAGCAGCGTTCATTTCGCTGCGGACGATGTTTTCAACATTTCGGTAAACCTCATACCCAAGGGGCAACCATGTGAATACGCCAGGAGCTACTCGGCGAATGAAGCCCGCCCGCACGAGCAACTTGTGGCTTGGGACCTCGGCATCGGCCGGGTCTTCACGCAGGGTTCGCAGAAACAAGGTTGACATTCGCAGCATTGGTGCAGCCTAGCGAGGATGACACCTAGAACAGGACTGTGGCGAACGTGCCGACTTCTTTAAAGCCCACCGAGAGATACGACTTGCGTGCTGGAGTGTTGAAACTGTTCACATATAAGGAGACAGTTGGAGTGAATTTGGAACGAGCCAATTTCACGACTGCAGCCATGCCCGGAATGGAAATACCCTGCCCACGTAGATTGCGAGCAACCCAAACCCCTTGCACTTGGCATACGAACGGACTCACCGACCCAATCTCCGCCTTGAATTCAATATTGCCTTCTCGAACTCGGCCAAAGGCTCGTCCGGCCAGGATGAGTTCAGACACACGGGCCCGGTACGCAAGGGAATTGCCTCCCACAACCGGAGACACGCCAATCTCTTCGGTGAACATGTCAATTGAAGCCGGTAAGTAGGCGTCGAGTTCTTCAAACCTAATACCTCTCACCTGTGAGTCAGCGATAGTTGAACTGTCATGAGTAATCGCCATTAACGGCTGCTCATTACGAATTGCCCGAGCAGGACCCCAGACGGGTTCAAGTAGTCGCCATAAATCTAGGACCTCATCGGCCTTGCCAAGCATCGATGAAGATCGACGTAATCGAGGCCGGAGGTAATCTGCAAAAGCTGCGCGGGCTTGTGGTGTGGTTTCTATCGGAATGAGATTGGCACCCGAATATAGGGCTGCGATCAATTCATCATCTTGAAAGTAGCCAAGAATCTCACCCCCAAGCTTCCAAGGATCAACGCCACCAACTTGTACCCGAGATTCAACAAAACAATGTGCTACCGGGTCACGTGCGAAAAGCCGCAGCAGCGCCTCTAAATATTCCGGAAAAACCGGACGGACATTTCCCACGACTTGAGCCTAGGCCTGATTTCTCTACTTAGTGAGCCGAGACCTCGGGCGATCCAGTTTCTGTCATCTGCTCAGCTAACTTCATCGCCTCTTCGATGAGAGTTTCGACAATCTGAGCCTCTGGCACGGTCTTGATCACTTCACCACGTACAAATATCTGGCCTTTGCCATTGCCCGAAGCAACACCCAAGTCTGCCTCGCGCGCTTCGCCTGGACCATTGACGACACAACCCATAACGGCAACGCGCAAAGGAACATCAAGTCCTTCAAGCCCTGCAGCGACTTGCTCAGCGAGGGTGTACACGTCAACTTGAGCTCGACCACAGGACGGGCAAGACACAATTTCCAAACCGCGTTGGCGAAGATTGAGCGACTCAAGGATTTGGTTGCCTACTTTGATTTCTTCAACAGGTGGCGCCGAGAGTGACACTCGAATTGTATCGCCAATTCCGCGACTCAGCAGTGCACCAAAAGCCACCGCCGACTTCACTGTGCCTTGGAAGATTGGACCCGCTTCAGTCACACCTAAGTGCAATGGATAATCGCATTGCTCGGCTAATTGAATATAGGCCTCAACCATGATGACTGGATCGTGGTGCTTCACCGAAATCTTGATTTCACGGAAATCGTGCTCTTCAAAAAGTGACGCTTCCCAAAGCGCCGACTCAACAAGCGCCTCTGGAGTTGCCTTGCCGTACTTGGCCAACAGTCGCGGATCCAGCGAGCCTGCATTCACGCCGATTCGAATAGGAGTGCCAGCATCCTTAGCCGCGCGGGCAATCGCACCAATTTGATCATCAAACTTTTTGATGTTGCCTGGATTCACCCGCACGCCCGCACACCCAGCATCTATGGCAGCAAAGACATACTTTGGTTGGAAATGAATATCCGCGATGACAGGGATTCCAGCTTTCTTAGCGATCATCGGCAGTGCGTCAGCGTCGTCCTGACTTGGGCAAGCAACTCGAACAACCTGACATCCTGCTGCAGTGAGTTCAGCGATCTGCTGCAACGTCGCATCAACATCAGAAGTAACGGTGGTGCACATCGATTGCACGCTGATAGGTGCATCTCCACCAACAGCCACCGGATGCGTTGGGTGCTTCAGAATCAATTGACGCGACTTCCGACGAGGTGCAATCACTCGAGGGACGGACGGCATGCCCAGTTCAATGTTCACGTCACCATTATTACTTGAAGCACTTATCCCAGTGAGATCGGCTTGACTAAATCAGCCCAAATCACGATCACACCCATGGCTACTAGGACAATTGCTGTCACGTACGCGATGGGTAACAAGCGGGCAACGTCAGCAGGCCCAGGATCAGGTTTGCCTCGAACTTTGGCAAACCAACGACGGGTTGCCTCATACAGTGCGCCGGCGACATGTCCACCATCGAGCGGGAGAATCGGCAAAAGATTGAAGAGCGCCAGGAACAGATTCAGGGAAGCTGCCAAACTCAAGAAAGTGGCGATCTTGCCGACCATCGGCTGATCCATCGCAGCGATATCTCCGCCTAGTCTGGAAACACCCACCACACTGACTGGTCCGTCAATAGCGCGCTCACCGCCACCGATAAGCGTGTCTTTAACCAATTCGTACAGTCGCAAAGGTAACGAAACTAGGGCCTTCCCTGTTGCCGCGGTGATGTCCCACATATACGCCGGAACAGAAGTCCACGCTTGTTGCACGTACTGAACTCCCGGACTTATCCCGACGAAACCACTTGGCCCCGACTTCCCGGTGGGAAGGCCGCTAGCGTCGTAAATAGGTCGTTGAACTACTGCAACATCCATCTTGATCGGTATGGCTACACCATTGCGATCGACCACTAGCGTGACTGACTCTCCGGCAAGCGAGCGCAATTGAATACTCACTGCGTCCCAATCCTGTGACTGCATTCCATTGATGGCGGTGATCACATCGCCACTTTGCAGATCTGACTTTGACGCTGGAGCAGCCATGGTGCCTGTCGGACAATTACCCGACGGCAATGTGGCCCCCGTGGGATGAGTTGCCGATGGCGTACACGGAACAACAGCGCCGACCTCAAGTGAGGGTTTTGGAAGGCCGATACCGACGAGAACGATCGAAAACAGAACAGTTGCGAATATTAGGTTCATCGTGATGCCGCCGAGCATGATGACTATTCGTTTACGGACGGGGAGTTTGTAGAAGACTCGATCCTCATCGCCAGGACTTATCTCCTGCATGGACTGGGTGCGCGCGTCGCTAATCATGGTTGCAAAACGGCCTGTCGTGGTCGCCCGAATGTAGCCTTCAGGATCATTCTTGCTTGGCGGCAGCATTCCAATCATGCGGACATAACCGCCTAGTGGAATGAGTTTAAAACCGTAAGTAGTTTCGCCTTTGGTTTTTTTCCACATCGCTGGGCCAAAACCAATCATGAACTCAGTAACTTTCACCCCGAATCTTTTTGCTGGAATGAAATGCCCAAGTTCATGTAGAGCGATAGAAAGCGCGATCAGGAAGGCGAAGATGATGATGCCTACGACTTCAGCCATCAACGCCCTCCCTGCGAAAGTCCAACCGCTATTTCCAGAGCTCGCTCACGAGCCCAAAGATCCGCAGATTTGACGTCTTCCAGAGTCAATTCGTTCCCCGCTACCCACGATGAACCACTTCGACCATCTCCGCCATCGAGGTGCTCTGTGAGTACCGCATTGACCGAGCGCACGATGTGCGTAAAAGCGATTTTCCGGTCGAGGAAAGCCGCCACGCATGCCTCATCAGCCGCATTGAATACTGCGGTGGCCGTGCCGCCAGCTTTCCCAGCCTGCCTAGCAAGAGCCACCGCCGGAAAGGCTTGCTCGTCGAGTGGGAAGAATTCCCATGTTGAACTTTGAGTCCAGTCACATCCCGCGATCGCTTCTGACACGCGATCTGGCCAAGCCATTGCGAGTGCAATCGGTAATCGCATGTCCGGTGGGCTTGCTTGAGCCAGTGTTGATCCGTCAATGAACTCAACCATCGAATGCACGATTGATTGGGGATGAATCACGACGTCGATCGCGTCATATGCAATGTCAAATAGCAGGTGCGCTTCGATAATTTCTAGCCCCTTGTTCATCAAGGTAGCTGAGTTAATCGTGACAAGTGGCCCCATCGTCCAGGTGGGATGTTGAAGGGCTTGTTCGGGGGTCACCATTTCAAGCGCGTCATGTGTCCAACCCCTGAAAGGCCCACCAGATGCAGTCAAGACAAGTCGCTTAACTTCGTGATGTTTTCCTCCCCTCAGGGCTTGAGCCAGGGCTGAATGTTCAGAGTCCACTGCAACTATTTGGTCTGGCCGAGCAATTGCTCGCACGAGATCGCCACCAATAATCAGAGATTCTTTATTAGCCAGCGCAAGAGTGCGGCCAGCCTTTAAAGCCTCCAGAGTTGGCACCAATCCGGCCGCTCCAGCTAAACCGTTGAGCACCACATCGCAATCCCAGGCGGCAAGTTCAGACTGGGATTGGTCGCCAACGAGCACCGTAATAGTTCGCGTTCGTTTACCAAGTGCGGTAGTCGCTGCGTTGAACGCTTCTTGAAATTTGATCTCTGAACCAACTTGAGTCAATGCGACCACATCGACATCAAAATCCGCCGCCTGAGAGGCGATCAGATCTACGTCGCGACCACTTGAGCCAAGACCAACGATTCGAAACATGTCGCGATTGCGCTCAGCAATGTCTAGAGCCTGGGTGCCTATAGACCCAGTCGAGCCAAGAATGACGACAGAACGCATGTGCTCAGCGTACGACGAGCACTACAGCGCAAGATCAGTAAGCACGAGGACTCGCTCATACGTGAAGTCCTGCATCGCCGCATGGAGGCCCTCTCGGCCGTTGCCAGAGTCTTTGACTCCCCCGTATGGCATCTGATCAGCCCTAAAGCTGGGAACGTCACCGATGATCACTCCACCCACCTCAAGTTCGCGATGAGCTCGGAATGCCGATTGCAGGTTGTGCGTGAAAATACCCGTTTGCAGTCCAAATCGTGAGGAGTTAATCCGAGCTATTGCATCGTCGAGTCCATCCACGATTTGAATGGCGACAACCGGACCGAATACTTCATCACGCAAAACCTTCGACTCAGGATCAACATTGATGAGCAAGGTCGGCTCAATGAAAGTGCCTACACGACTACCGCCGACAAGAACTTCTGCGCCCTGCGCAACCGCCTCTTCAATCCACGATTGGATTCGGTTGGCCGCTTCCTCATTAATCACCGGGCCCACAACTGTTGTTGGCTCCCATGGAGATCCGTTGACTAGGTTTTTCACCGCTGAAGCCAAACGTGGAATAAAAGCATCAGCCAACGAGGCATCCACCATGACTTGTTGAACTGACACACAGGACTGCCCGGCCTGGTAATACCCAAAGGTGGCAATCCTGCTTGCAGCCCAGTCCAAATCAACCTCAGCTGAATAATCAGCAAGAACAACGGCTGCTGCATTGCCACCCAACTCAAGCGTTACATGTTTTCTCGGCACTGCATCTTTAATGCCATGCCCCACAACATCTGAACCAGTAAATGAGATCACCGGAAGACGGGAGTCTTGCACCAATGCTGCCGCGCGTTCATTTTCGATAGGGAGGATTGACCACATACCGGCAGGCAAGTCCGTCTCCGCTAAAAGTTCTCCCAGCAACAACGCACCCAAAGGCGTGGCAGGCGCTGGCTTAATAACGATCGGCGCACCTACAGCGATTGCTGGCGCTAATTTGTGTGCAACCAAATTGATCGGAAAGTTAAAGGGTGAGATTCCTAAAATTGGACCATAAGGAAATCGGCGAATGATCGCTACTCGCCCTACACCCGCGGGATCAGTATCGAGGCGTTGAAGCTCTCCACCGAAACGGCGTGATTCCTCTGCCGCCCACCGAAAGGTTGAGACTGCCCTGCCGACTTCGGCTTTCGCCCACATCAGCGGTTTACCATTTTCAGCAGTAATCAGTGCCGCAACCTCATCTGCACGCTCTAGTAGGCGTTCGCTCACATGCATCAATGCTGCTGCGCGCTGTGCAGCCGTCGTTGCCTGAGCCGCTGATCGCACAGACCATGCTGCTTGGATCGCGGTTTCAACTTGCTCTTGCGTGGGCACGACATGTGTCCCGACAACTGAGCCATCTCCTGGATGAAGAACCTCGACGGTATGCCCATCCGCGATGGGCTCGCCAGCTACCCAAGCAGGCCAGAACCTTGACACGTTCATGCTCATGCTCAAGCACCCACTTCTTCTTCGCGAAGACCAAATCTTTGACCATGTGCCGACTCTAAAAGCTCAAGAAACGGTACGGAGTCGAAGGCCTCTGGCCCAAGAACGCCAGCACCTGACCACACACCCGTGGCTAATAACTCCAATGCCACCAATGGATTCATCGCTGTTTGCCACACAACAGCCTGCACACCATATTCCTGCATGGTCCATGCGTTGTCGGCCACGTGATATAGATAAACTTGACGTTGATTTCCATCTTTACCTTTACCCGTGACCCAAGTTCCTGCGCAGGTTTTACCGTGCATCAAATGCCCGATTGTCGCTGGATCAGGAAGCACTGAGGCGACGAGATCTCGAGGACTCACTTGTTGACCCCGAACATTGACGGGTTGGGTTTTATCCAGACCAAGTTTGTGTAAGGTCTTCAACACATCAATGAACTCTGAGCCAATGCCGTATTTAAAAGTCACTCTTTTGCAATCGATCCATCGAGGCACGAGCACAACTTCCTCGTGTTCAACATTGACACATTCAACAGAGCCGATGCCTTCGGGAAACTCAAAAAATTCTGGTTCGCTGAAGGGTTCAGTTGTGAACCATCCCTTGGATTTCTCCCAGATGATTGGATCGTTTAAACACTCTTCGATTGTGGTCCAGATCGAGAAACTCGGAGCAAAGTCATATCCATCGACAACGAGGTTCGCGCCGTCTCTGATTCCCACTTCATCGATTTCGCTGAACAGGTGGTCGGCTGCATATCTTGCAAAAACGTCAGCGAGCCCGGGCTCCACTCCCATGCCACACAGCGCCAACTGTCCTCGAGCCAACCACTCCTGCTCTTGGGCAAACTGATCATCACCAAGTTTTACCCCCGGTCGAGAAAGACTCATTGCAGTGTCCATGTAATGCGCGCCTGTGGCAGCGCAAGCATTGAAGATTGGCATCACAAATCTGGGGTCAATCACGTTGAGCACGTGAGTGATCTCGTAGTCACGAATGATCTGCTCAACATCATGTTGATTTCCTGCATCAACGGTGACGCCCATGAATCGAGGATCAGATACACGTTCTAACAAATCAGTAACACGTGAAGTTTCATAGTCGGCGACTACCCATTGCTCAAAAAAGGATCGTCGCTGAGCTATAAAAGCACTTGCCGATCCAACTCCACCAGCACCGATCGATAGAACTCGCATGCCACCCATCCTAGCTTTGTCAACGTATGGATAGGGCCCGGCGCTTACGCCATGAAACAACTTGGGCGCCCAGTACAATGAGCAAAGCAGAGACAAAGACCAATGAGGCCAGGGCATTGACTTGCGGCGGAATTCCACGCTGAGCTGCGCCCCAGATATAGATAGGGAACGTCACTAAAGTTCCAGCGTTAAAGAAACTGATGATGAAATCATCAAATGACAGGGAAAATCCTAGGAGTGCGGCACCGATTATGCCCGGCAACACGAGCGGAAAAGTTACATACCGAAATGTCGCTGCAGGGCTTGCATAAAGGTCTCTCGCAGCTTCCTCGAGTCGAGGGTCCATCCCCTGAAGGCGAGCCTTCACTGCCACCACAACAAAAGAAATGATGAACATAATGTGCGCGATCATGACTGTGACGGAGCCAAGCGGAAAACTTAGATTGAGAAAGAGTGCGAGCAGGCTCGAACCCATGACAATTTCAGGCGTTGCCATCGGCATGAAAATCAGCAGATTCGTCGATGATCGCCCTCGAAAGCGATACCTCACCAACGCAAAGGCGATAAGTGTTCCCAAAATTGTCGCGAATGTCGTCGAAATCAATCCAATTTGAAGACTAGTGACAAAGGATGAACATACTCCCGGGACTCCACAGATTTGGGTCCAAGCGTCAAAGGAGAATTCATTCCAAGACAAGTTGTATTTACCAACAGGATTGTTGAAGCTAAAAGCAATGACTACTGCAATCGGCAGGAATAAGTACACCAAAACCAAGATTGCAATGGCACCAATGACGTGCTTACGAATCCATCGCATTAAACCAGGTCCTCCGTTCCGGACCTACGAATATACGAAACAACCATCACAAGAATGACTGCCATCAAGGCGAAGGACAAGGCACTCGCAGTTGGATAATCTCGAAATTCTATGAAGTTTGTCTGAATAACGTTGCCGATCATTTTGTCTTTTGTGGAGCCCAAGAGCTCTGCATTGATGAAATCACCGGCTGCAGGAATGAAGGTCAAGAGTGTTCCCGCAACAACACCAGGCATGGACAATGGCCAAGTTACCTTGCGAAAGACCTGCTGTGGCGAGCCGTAGAGGTCGTTTCCAGCCTCGATCAGCCGGTAATCAACTTTATCCAGTGCCGCGTATAGCGGCAGCACCATGAACGGTAGGAAGTTATAGGTGAGGCCGGCTACAACCGCGATTCCTGTATTAAGAATTCGGCCGTCAGGCAGGAGATGCATGGAATTCAATGTTGATGTGACTGGACCATCATCAGCGAGAATGGTTTTCCAGGCGTATGTCCGCAAGAGGAATGAGGCAAATGAAGGCGCGACGACCAAAACCAGCATTAATGAACGCCAATTGCCTGCTTTAAAGGCGATGAAATACGCCAATGGATACGCGATGAGAAGAGCGAATCCGGTTGCTAAACCCGCATAAAGAAAAGAGCGTAGAAACTGCGGCCAGTATTCAGAAATAGCGTCGGTGTAATTGCTGAGTTGAAAACCTGAAACATACTTGCCGGGAGAGGTCGTTGACTCAGTTTGCAGGCTCGTCATAAACAAAGTAACAAGCGGCACGACGAAAAAGAATGCAAGCCAAGCTAGTCCAGGTATTAAAAGCCAATAGGCCACTCTTGATTTGCGCTGAGAAACTTCCGCAATAGTTGGTGTATTAGCTATCGCAGGCATAACTGGGGCCACGGACTAGGCCTCCGGATCACTCTCGAGCGCGGATACGCCCTGATGAATGCCAGATGTAACGCCCTCGGCTGGGTCAAGCCCGAAGGTGTGCTCAGGTGCCCATCCGAGCACAACCTGATCACCGACTGAACTTCGATCACCCACGATTGAGTTTTGTTCAAAGGCAATGACCGTTTGATCCCAGAGAGTCTGGACTAAATACTGCGTGGAAACACCTGTGTATGAAACATCAGTAACAATGCCAAAAATTCTGTTGTGCCCAACAGGGAGTTTATGTTCATCATGAGCATCGAGCACTGTCATTTTCTCAGGGCGAACCCCCACAACAACATGCGATCCGGGGGCAACGTTGCGTTTCGCCGGTATTTTGAATCCCAGGCCATACGCCCCAACTTCAACTATTTCACCGGAAGAGAGCCTCTCACCTGCGATCAGATTTGATTGGCCAAGAAAGTTAGCGACGAAAATTGTTTTCGGAGTCTCATAGACATCGGCTGGATGACCTAACTGTTCGATGCGGCCTGCATTCATCACCGCGACGGTGTCGGCCATGGTCATGGCCTCTTCTTGATCATGCGTGACGTGTACGAACGTAGTTCCAACTTCTGACTGTATGCGCTTGAGCTCAATCTGCATCTGGCGTCGGAGTTTAAGATCTAGCGCACCCAGCGGCTCATCTAGCAGGAGCACATCAGGCTGATTGATCAGTGCGCGAGCCACAGCGACTC
>CANJCG010000036.1 GCA_947472655.1 Actinomycetota bacterium | reverse complement strand
GTTCACGGGACTCCTTGATTCGGATAGTGATTCTAGGGGTGTACCACTTATGACAAAAGTGATGGACTGTAAATGTGCCAACGACCCGACAGCGGTTCCAAATAACACAGACTGACGAGCTTCCTGCGTGCCTAGATCAGGTCGAGCTCACGTGGCCCCAGGAAGCTCGATCCAAGTTGCTCGTTCGCTGGACTCTTGCGGGGGCTCAGTCCACCCTAGAAAGCCCAGCGGAGAAAGCCCACGGCCTTGGACTTGAAGTCGTGCCCGCCTAACGCCGTAGACTTGGCACTCAAGCAATATGAGTGCTAAGTCCTGGAGGTGAGCATGCTGGAAGATCGTCGCCTTGAAGTCCTGCGTGCCATCGTCGAGGACTATGTCACTACGCATGAGCCAGTAGGTTCCAAGGCACTGGCGGAGCGGCATAACTTGGGTGTCTCACCAGCCACCATTCGCAATGACATGGCAGCTTTAGAAGAAGAGGGCTTCATTGCCCAGCCGCACACCAGCGCTGGTCGTATCCCAACTGATCTGGGCTATCGACTTTTCGTTGACCGCATTTCTGATGTGAAGCCGATCTCCTTAGGTGAACGACGCGCGATTGAACAATTCTTGTCCGGTTCCGTTGATCTCGATGACGTCATGGTGCGCACTGTTCGACTTCTTGCTCAGGTGACTCGCCAAGTTGCTTTAGTGCAGTACCCGTCACTAACCCGCAGCGCTGTGCGTCACGTAGAACTCATCGCGACCAGCACAACTCGGCTATTGCTTATTTTGATTGCTGACACAGGCCGCGTAGAACAGCGGCAGATCGAAATGTCAGCGCCAGTGACGGAACAAAACTTGAGCGATGTCCGCGGGCGTCTTCTCAGCGATGTCACAGGCAAGCAGTTTTTCCTGCTTCCTGAAATTCTCGAGCGATTTACTGAAAAATGCGATCCAGAAGTACGTGCAATCGCTGCGGCGGTTGTCGCAACTTTGCTTGACGCTGCAACTGAACATGTTGATGAACGCATTGTGATTGGTGGAACTGCACACTTGGCTCGCTATGGCGAAGCCTTTCCACTTGCTATTCAACCGGTACTGGAAGCGCTCGAAGAACAAGTAGTGTTGATGCGCTTGATGGGTGAGGTTGCAACGAGCGGTGTCACGGTGCGCATTGGTCAGGAAACTGCTGTTGAGGGTCTTGAATCGACTTCCGTTGTAACTACGCGCTACGGCCGACAAGGTCAAGAACTTGCCTCCCTTGGAGTTGTTGGACCAACACACATGGACTACCCAGGTGCGATGCGTTCAGTTCAAGCGGTAGCGCAATACGTCACCCGAATCATCGAGGAACAGTGAGCAACAGGTGAGTACTGATTACTACGCACTACTTGGCGTAGACAAAGGCGCAAACGCGGATGAGATCAAGAAGGCGTACCGCAAGCTTGCTCGCGAATTACACCCCGATGTGAACCCTGATCCCGTTGCGCAGGAAAAGTTCAAGATGGTCACCGCGGCTTATGAAGTGTTAAGCGATGCCGAAAAACGGCAGATGTACGACGTCGGTGGTGATCCTCGCCAAGGTGGGTTCGGTGGCTCACAGGGCGGCTTCGACTTCGGCGACATTATGGATGCCTTCTTTGGAGGCAACGGCGGTAATCAACGGGGGCCGCGTACGCGTGCACGCCGTGGTCAAGATGCATTGATTCGGATTCAAATCGATCTAGACACAGCGGTCTTTGGCGCAACTCGAGACATCACTGTAGATACCGCAACTACATGTGGGGCATGTTCTGGTTTAGGCATGGATGGTGACAGCACGCCTGTGGTCTGTGCCATGTGTAAGGGTCGCGGTGAAATGCAGCAAGTGCAGCGATCTTTCCTCGGCAACATCATGACCTCCCGCGCTTGCCCAAACTGTCAAGGCTTTGGCACCACGATTCCCCATCCTTGCCATGAGTGCTCGGGTGATGGGCGAGTTCGTACTCGACGCACGATGACTATTCAAATCCCCGCTGGCGTTGACACTGGCACTCGAATTCAACTCACAGGCGAAGGCGAAGTCGGACCTAATGGTGGTTCAGCTGGTGATCTTTATGTAGAAATCGTGCAGGCAACGCATCCGGTTTTTGAACGCCACGGTGATGAATTGCATTGCAGTGTCGAAGTGCCGATGACGTCAGCGGCGCTCGGCAGCACCATCACACTTGAGACATTGGATGGGCCAGAAGATTTGGATGTGAAGCCTGGCACCCAGTCGGGCGAGCAGTTGATCTTGCGCGGCAAGGGAGCTGCACGGTTACGCGGTGGCCAGCGCGGTGATTTGCACGTGCACCTTGAAGTGCGGGTGCCGACAAATCTCGATGCTGAACAAACTGAGTTGTTGAAAAAACTTGCTTCCATGCGGTCAGAAGATGCCGTGCGGGTGAGTGGTGAATCTGATGAAAACGGCGGCGGACTTTTCTCAAGGCTCAAGGATGCGTTCAATCAAAAGTGACGCCTCCTCTTTTATTCGTTGACGATCTGTCCGGGGTGAATGTCGGCATGATTGTTTCGCTTCCAGCCGATGAGTCCCGTCATGCTGCGGCAGCTTTGCGAATGACCACGGGTGAATCCGTGTTAGTGGCTGATGGCAAAGGTCGTTTGGCGGCAGGGGCCGCCCAAGTTCAAGGTAATCACGTGGGCGTTGTCGTCAGTTCTGTGGAATTCATTGCTCAACCCAATCCGCGGATCACGATTGTGCAAGCACTGGCTAAGGGTGAGCATGGGGAACTCGCTGTTGATTTGATGACTCAGGCTGGCGTCGATCGAATTATTCCGTGGTCGGCGTCGCGCTCCATCGTCCAGTGGAAAGAAGACCGAGCCAATAAGTCGCGAACCAAATGGCTAAATATGGCCCGAACAGCTGCCAAGCAATCCCGACGGGCTTGGATTCCTGAGATCTCTAAAGTGATGAGTACCAAAGAACTTGCTGCATGCATCCCAAGTTTTGATGCGACCTTTATCTTGCATGAAGACGCAGTCCATCCGCTGGCGAGTGCCAAGTTGCCAGTTTCTGGCGAGATCTGCTTAATCGTTGGTCCCGAAGGTGGAATCTCAGATGCAGAGATTTCTGAATTCATGGGTGCGGGGGCGGCCACCGCCGCATTGGGGTCCTCGGTTCTTCGGGCGTCACTGGCGGGAGCTATGGGTCTTGGGGTTTTGAGCACCAGACTGCGTTGGGCAGATCCAGCAACACCAAACGTGGAAGGATAGGCACTGTGAGTAGCTGCTTGTTCTGCCGAATCGCGGAAGGGGAGATCCCTGCCGATGTTGTGCTGCGCAATAACGATGTTGTGGCCTTCCGTGATGTGAACCCCCAAGCGCCAGTTCACGTGCTTGTTATTCCAATTGAGCATCACGCGAACGTCACTGAACTATCGGCAAAAGCGCCGCATTTAGCCTCGAAGTTGATCGATGCCGCAGCTGCCGTAGCTAGGAGTGAAGGCCTAGATGATCAATACAGACTTGTGTTCAACACGGGAGCTGATGTAGGACAATCTGTGTTTCATGTGCATGCACACGTCTTAGGCGGAAGGGACTTCGCATGGCCACCCGGGTAACCGTATGAGCACGCCAATCGCAGTTCCACGTGCTGAAGCACGAATCGTTGTGCCGGTATCTCAATCGATGGTTGCACTGCTTGGCACAAGTGATGCTTTTATCTTGGAGATCGAAAAAGCTTTCCCTACAGTGGACTTCTTGGTTCGTGGAAACGAAATTATGTTGGCCGGCGAGCCAGTAGAAGTTGGAGTTGCCGAAACATTGCTTGGTGAGATGCTGTCAGTACTGCGAACTGGTCAGGTGCTTACAACTGAAACAGTCGAGCGCAGTATTTCTTTACTCCGCAGTGGCTCGAGCCCAACAGAGGTTCTGACCCAAAACATCTTGAGCAATCGTGGGCGAACGATTCGAGCGAAAACTCTTAATCAAAAGCGTTATGTGGATGCAATCGATAACAACACTATTGTGTTTGGTATTGGCCCTGCTGGAACCGGAAAGACCTATCTAGCGATGGCAAAGGCCGTGCAGGCTTTACAAGCCAAAAAAGTCTCGCGAATCATCTTGACTCGCCCTGCAGTGGAGGCAGGCGAGCACCTTGGATTCTTGCCTGGAACTTTGTCGGAAAAAATTGATCCCTATCTGCGCCCGCTGTACGACGCACTCCACGACATGATAGATCCTGAGTCGATTCCGCATTTGATTACAACTGGAACAATTGAAGTCGCGCCGTTGGCCTACATGCGTGGTCGCACACTCAACGATGCGTTCATCATCCTTGATGAAGCGCAAAACACCTCAGCTGAGCAAATGAAGATGTTCCTGACGCGGTTGGGATTCGGATCCACCATGGTCATCACTGGAGACGTCACCCAAGTTGATCTCCCAGGAGCCGTCACGAGTGGGTTACGAATCGTTGGCGAGATTCTTGAGGGTGTTGAAGATGTTGCTTTTTGCCGATTAAGCGCTGGAGACGTCGTTCGGCACAAACTCGTGGGTCGTATTGTTGAGGCCTATGACCGTTACGACACTCATCGACAAGCATGAATCTGACTTGTGAGAACGAGACGGACTTTTCCGTCGATTTGGAACGTCTGACTGCTGAAGCCGTCTTCTTGTTTGGCGCATTACAGCTGCATCCCGAAGTTGAGCTTTCGATCACCATCATTAGTTCAGAAGAAATGGAAGCTCTACATGTGGAATGGATGGAAGAGCCCGGGGCCACGGATATTTTGTCTTTTCCGATGGATGAGTTGCGGCCGTCAGAGAACCCAGAGCCGGGCATGCTCGGTGACATCGTGATGTGTCCTGAATATGTTGTGTCAGACACTCCGCGTCACGGTATGGAACTTGCCCAGCGGCTGGAGTTTTTGCTTGTGCATGGGATGCTGCACTTAATCGGATACGACCACCAAACGGAAGCTGAGTACGACGAAATGTTTGCAAAGCAAGACGTGCTGCTTGAACAGTGGCACGCAATGAGTCCGAGCAACTGGAGCGCCCGTGGCTAGTGCATGGCTGATTGCTTTAGCGGTCGTTCTAGTGATTCTTGCCGGACTCTTGGTGAGTGCAGAAACTGCGGTTGGTCGAGTTTCTCGCTCGCGTATTGAAGAACTGCGTAAGGAAAAACAAAAATCTGCTGATCGATTGCTTCGTATCCTCGATGACCGCGCTCGCTATATCAATGTCTTGTTGTTCCTATCCACCTTGGCAACAGTGGCTGCCACAGTCATCGTTGGTTACGTGATTGTCGATATTTTGGCGCTCGGACATAAATGGACAGTGGGCGCAGCACTACTGCTTGCAGTGGCAGTGATGGTGGTTATTTCTTATGTGGCACTCGGTGTTGCTCCTCGAACTTTAGGTCGCCAGCATGCCGATCGCATTGCTATGGCATCCGCTGGAGCGGTGCGCGGACTAGCTACATTCCTAGGGCCCATCACTTCCTTGTTAATCGTGCTCGGAAATGCGCTGACTCCGGGCAAAGGATACCGCGAGGGACCGTTTGCATCTCAGGCCGAATTGCGTGAATTAGTTGACCAAGCCGAGGCTGACGATCTCATTGAAGACGATGAGCGCCAGATGATCCATTCAGTCTTCGAACTTGGCGACACGCATGCACGTGAAGTTATGGTCCCTCGAACCGAAATGGTTGTCATCGAACGTGGTAAGTCGCTACGGCAAGCAGTCTCGTTGGGACTTCGATCCGGTTTCAGCCGTATTCCGGTGATCGGGGAGAGCGCAGATGACATCGTTGGTGTGATCTACCTGAAGGATCTCGTACGTCGAAGTTTCGACCACAGAGATGCAGAGGAAGAAGAACGCGTTGAATCATTGATGCGTGTGGCTTTCTTTGTGCCAGACAGCAAGCCTGTCGATGAGTTATTGAAAGACATGCAATCGGCTCGAGTACACCTTGCGATTGTTGTCGATGAATATGGCGGGACAGCTGGTTTGGTCACTATTGAAGACATTCTGGAAGAAATAGTCGGCGAGATTGCTGATGAATATGACACCGAAATGCCTGAAGTAAGTGAACTCGCCGGCGGGAGTTACCGGATTAGTTCTCGCATGCACATCGACGACGTCGCAGAGTTGCTGTCATTAGAGATAGACGCAGACGAAGAAGGAATTGACACCGTTCTGGGGCTTATGGCCAAGAGGCTAGGTCGGGTGCCGATCCCTGGCGCATCAATAACTGAAGATGGATTCATTTTTACAGCCGAATCCACCGGAGGGCGCCGAAATCGCGTCAACGCGCTTCGTGTGGATCCTGTTCCTAGCGAAGTTGAAAGTGACGTTTTATGACTGAGCTCAGTCAGGAAGATAACAAATTAGTGACCTTGGCCCGAGGGGCGCGAGGGCGTATTGGTGCAACTGAGGGCGCGGCAATACGCGATGAGATGGGACGCACCTATTCGGGTGCCACCGTTGATAGACCTCATCTCAAAATCACCGCCCTTGAACTCGCTGTGGCTCAAGCAGTTGCGTCTGGCGCAACAGCAATCGAGTGCGTAGTGATTGTTGGCGCAACAGATGCAGACACGGCATGTGTGGTTGATCTTGGTGGTAACGGAGTTCCTGTTTTGCTGTGTGCATCAGATGGCACTGTGCAGGAAAGGCGGCTGTCGTAATGGTGCATCGCAGTGGATTCGTTTCGATTGTTGGCCGCCCAAACGTTGGTAAGTCGACACTGACAAACGCCCTTGTTGGGCAAAAGATCGCAATCATGTCTTCGCGACCGCAGACCACACGCCGCCTGATTCGAGGTATCGTCACTACACCCGATGCCCAGCTCATTTTGGTTGACACTCCAGGGTTGCATCGCCCCCGCACCTTGTTAGGTGAGCGACTCAATGATCAAGTTCGCGAAACCTGGTCAACCGTAGATGTCATTGCGTTATGCCTACCAGCAGATGAACTGATTGGCCCGGGTGATCGTTTTATTGCCAATCAAATTGTCGCGATGGGCCGCACACCAATCATCATCATCATCACCAAGGCAGACAAAGTCAGCAGAGAGACTTTGGCCAAGCGGTTGCTAGATGCGCAAATGCTCGCAGAGCAACTGGGAACCTCGTGGGCTGCGATCATTCCGGTTTCTGCCAATAATGGTGAAAATATTGACGCGCTGAAAACAGAATTCACGGTATTGCTACCTGAAGGGCCAGTGCTCTACCTTGATGGTGAAGTCACTGATGAACCCATGGAAATCGCGATCTCGGAGCTCATTCGCGAGGCTGCTCTTGAAGGCGTTTCTGATGAACTTCCACACTCGATTGCAGTCACCATCGAAGAAATGGGTATGAGAGAAGGACGCTCGCAAGAGCGGCCGCTCATGGATATCCATGCCAATCTCTACGTTGAACGAGATAGTCAAAAATCGATCATTATTGGCAAGGGGGGATCGCGGCTCAAGCACGTTGGCACGAAGTCCCGACAAGGCATTGAACACCTGGTCGGTGTGCCAGTGTTTTTAGACCTCCGAGTAAAAGTGGCCAAAGAATGGCAAAAAGACCCCAAACTCTTACGCCGTCTTGGCTTTTGACAGAACATGTAGGCGTGGCAGCCTGCTCGCAACCGTCAAGCAGAACACAATGGTCTGTGCCTCTGTATCGTGACGAAGCTATCGTGCTGCGCTCCCATAAATTGGGTGAAGCCGATCGCATCGTGACCTTGCTTACTCGCCAGCACGGACGTGTGAGGGCGGTCGCAAAAGGTGTGCGCAAAACATCCAGTCGCATCGGAGCCAGGCTCGAGCCCTTTAGTCACGTCGACGTGCAGTTCTATGAAGGCCGCAACCTCGACAATATTTCTCAGGTGGAGATTATTGATCCTCATGGTGCTGACCTGGCTCAGGACTATGGACGTTGGACCACAGCACATGCGATGGTCGAGACTGCGGAGCGTTTGACTCCTGTCGAACGCGAACCTTCCGTGCAGCAATTTGTCTTACTGCTTTCAGGATTACGCTCGTTGGTTTCTTGCGAGCATGATGCTCCGTTGATTTTGGATTCCTATCTACTGCGCTCGCTCTCGATAGCCGGATGGTCGCCATCATTTGATGAATGTGCTCGGTGCGGCGTAGCTGGGCCGCATCGCGCATTCTCGGTATCCGGTGGTGGCATGGTTTGCAGCAGTTGTCGCGCACCAGGTGCAGCAGCCCCTTCTCCCGCCGCAGTCGCGCTTCTCGCAGCGCTCCTAAGTGGCGATTGGGATGTTGCAGACTCCAGTGAAGTTCGAGAGCGGCGCGAAGCAAGCGGACTTGTGGCAGCCTTCCTCCAGTGGCATTTAGAACGCGGGTTGCGCTCCTTGCCACTTGTTGACCGCGACGATCGAAAGCTGGGTTCATGAAGAAGCAATTTCTTGCACCCCCAGTGCATCCCAGCGGAGTTCGTCCGCCACAAATTCAAGCTGAGCTCATTCCTAAGCACGTAGCAATTGTCATGGATGGCAATGGACGGTGGGCAAAAGAGCGAGGGTTGCCGCGCACAGCGGGTCACGAGCAGGGTGAAGCCGCACTCTTGGATTGTGTTCATGGGGCACTTGAACTTGGAATCGGCCACATCTCTGCGTACGCATTTTCCACTGAAAACTGGAAGCGGTCACCCGAAGAAGTGCGTTTTCTCATGGGTTTCAACCGAGATGTGATTCGCCGTCGACGCGATGAAATGAATGACATGGGCGTTCGCATTCGTTGGGCTGGCCGCGGACCAAAACTCTGGCGCAGTGTGATCACAGAACTTGAAGAAGCCGAGAGACTGACAGCAAAGAATAAGAAACTCACACTCACGATGTGTGTGAACTATGGCGGACGCGCAGAAATTGCAGATGCTGCTGCAGCGATGGCTCGCGATGTTCAGGAGGGTAAATTAAACCCCGATAAAATCGACGAGCGAATGTTTCATCGCTATCTTGATGAGCCGGACATGCCAGATGTCGATCTTTTCGTGCGTTCCTCTGGTGAGCAGCGCACAAGTAACTTTTTGTTGTGGCAGTCGGCATACGCGGAGTTGGTGTTTCTGGACACCCTCTGGCCGGACTTCGATCGTCGCCATTTGTGGCACGCATGTGAAGTTTTTGCTTCGCGCGACAGACGATACGGGGGCGCTGTTCCAAATCAGCTGCCGCAGTGAGCGCACAAACCGAAGAGTTCCATGGTGTGACTCACCTCGGTGAAGCCGTTTTCTTTCGCGACTCCATCGGCCCAATTTTCGACAGTGGGTCCTGTGATTTCAACCGTTTTTCCGCATTTCCGGCAAACTAAATGGTGATGATGAGCGTCGCTGCACTTCCGATAGACAGTTTCTCCGTCATCGCTGGTGATGGAGTCGACTTCACCGGCAGCAGTGAGGGATTGCAATGCTCGATACACCGTGGTGAGCCCAACGGAATCGCCACGTTGGCGTAGGTCATCGTGCAGTTGCTGGGCAGACCGAAATTCGTTGATCTCAGCGAGAAGTGTCGCTACAGCGGTTCGTTGCTTGGTTTGACGTTGTGGGGTCGAGGTCATGCGAGTTCCTTGCGTCGGCGCCGGATCGGCACTGCAACGATTGCCAGTACCGCAAAGCAACCAAGGGCCAGGATCACGATGGCCGGACCAGGGGGAACCTCGATATAGAAGGACCCAGCCAAACCAGCAATGCTGGAAATCAAACCAATGATTACGGCAATGACAGCAGTGGATCGAAAGGATCGCGTGAGTTGCTGTGCAGCAGCAACCGGAACGATCATGATTGCGCTCACGAGCAGTAACCCAACAACGCGCATGCCAACTACAACCACAATTGCCGCGAGCACTGCCATAAGCGTGCTCATCGCTCGAACTCGAATGCCTTGTACTTGGGCGATGTCGGGATCAAGGCAGACCGCGAAAAGTTCACGTCCAAAGATCGCCAAAATGACTAGAACCGAGATCGCCAGAATTCCCAGGGCCCACAGATCGCCGGCAGCAACAGTAGATAGCGATCCAAACAGGTAAGAGTTCAGCGAAGATGAGGCTTTACCTGGGGCAAGGCTGGCAAAGAGCACACCGCCAGCAATTCCGCCATAAAAGAGCAACGCCAGTGCTACGTCACCTGCAGTGCGGCTGCGATTTCTAATGAACTCAATGAGAAATGCTCCGAGCGCAGCAGTGACCATAGCCGTAGGTATAGGTGCGGTACCTAAGAGAAATGCAAGGCCAACGCCCATGAGTGCAACATGCCCCATGCCATCGCCCAAGAGTGCAAGCCGACGTTGAACGAGAAAAACCCCGATGAGTGGCGCGATGAGTCCGACAAGTGCAGCGGCAACAAGAGCCCGTCGCATGAAGTCAAAATCTAGAAGCGCAATCATGGCTACATCCCCACCACTGGTGGAGCTTTATCGATGATCGCATCGTGATGGTGATGGTGATCATGAGCGAAAACACCTGGAACAGGGGGAGGGCCGTCGTAGCCGACTGACTGATGCTTACTTGCACCGAGCACTATTGCGCGAGTGACCAGATGCTCGATGTCGTCCAGTTCATGAGTTACCACGATGATGGTTTTGCCTAGTTCTTTAATTTCGGCCAGCAATAGAGTTAGAGCGGCCACATTAGCAGCGTCCAACCCGGCAGTTGGTTCATCCATAACGATGATGTCTGCTTGGCAAGCAAGCGCTCGCGCTATGAGAACACGACGTTGTTGTCCACCGGATAAAGCGTCGAGTCGATCGCGACGTCGATCCCAGAGATCAACGTTTTTTAAAGCTTGGGTCGCACTGATTTTTTCGGAGCGCGAAAAAAGGCGCCAGCGCGAGCGGGGCCGTATTTGGCCTGACATCACTGTTTCCCAGACCGAAACTGGGATGCTGCTAGCGCCTGGAAGGCGTTGCGGAACAAGGGCGATTCGATGCCAGTCTTTGAAACGTTTGAGCGTGGCCCCAAAGAGGATGATTTTTCCGTGGTCTGGTTGCTCGAGTCCCAAAATTGCGCGGATCAGTGTAGTTTTCCCACTGCCGTTTGGCCCAAGTAGTGCGACAAATTCGCCGGCCATGATTTCGATGTTCACATCTTCAAGAACATGTTCTCCATCAAATTCAACGCAGAGCCGCTCGATGTTGATGACTGTATCGTTCATGAGCATTCCTGGCCCTTCTTTAATGCCGCAAGGTTGGCCTTCATGACGCTGACGTAGTCGCCTGTGGAATTCGGTGCCAAACCTTCAAGTGGATCAAGCATGACTGCTGTTGCACCTGTTTCATCAGCGATCGTTTGCGCGACTTTTGGATCGACCAACGTCTCGTAATAGATCGTCGAGACGTTACTGGCTTTGATAACTTCTGCAACAGCGCGCATTCGAGCTGGGCTTGGTTCGGCTTCCGGATTCAAACCAGAAATTCCAACTTGAGTGAACCCAAATGCCTTAGCTAGGTATCCAAATGCATCGTGGCTCACAACCAAGGACTTTGTTTTGCAGGTAGCTAAGCCAGCGCTGTATTTTTTTGACAGTGCATTCATAGACGTGGTGAGAGTGTCGGAATTCTTAGCGAACGCAGCAGCCTTGTCAGGTTCGATAACAGCTAGTCGGTCAGCGATTGTGCTTCCGATCTTGGACATATTCGCAGGATTAAGCCACACGTGGGGGTCGGCACCGTCAGGGCCAGTTAAGAGTGTCAAGGCCGAAGTGACGTCAATGGAACGGTCGGGCGCCTGCTGAGCTACTGCATCGTCGACTGCGGGCTGGAAGCCTTTGATGTAGAGCACGAGATCAGCTTGGGAAATTTCAGCGACTTGGGCAGCGCTGAGTTCAAGATCGTGCGGTTCGACTCCAGGTTGGGTCAGATTCGTCACGCTGACATTGGTGCCACCGACCTGCTGTGCTGCGTATTGAAGTGGATAGAACGCCGCGACAACTTTTGGGCTGGTATCGGCCCAAGTCGCAGAAGTTGAGCCAGGTGAAGTACACCCACTTACGAGGGTCAGCGCAGCAAGAAAGGAGCCAAGCCCAAGCACTCTCAAAGCACGCATACCCACATATTAGGACTTAATGAAAATGATTGTCAATTTCAAACTAGAAGCTACCAGTGAACTTCAACACTGAAATACCCGCTGCAGCAGCCACGACCACAGCGCGAATCAATCGCGCCTGCAAGGGCAATACGGGCCAAGCCAAGACGAGCAACCAACCCAGGAACAAGGCAACGATGGCTAAGCAGATCCCACCCACCCATGCCAAGTCTCCGGTTTGAATGAGGCCAAGGAATAACAAGGAACCCATAAGAACCACAACGATCCAGCGAGGCAGGCGATTCAAGGTCACCAAAATCGGCATAGATCGACGCTCGACGGCAGCTCTACTGGGCCCGCTTGGCCCCCGAACTCCCTTGGGGAGACCACCTGTTGGCTTGGCCATGATTCCTCCGCTGATTGGAAACGCTAACGTCGTCGTGTGGATCAATTCTTGGACGACTCTAGTGCGCCCATTCTCGTGGTCGTGAACCGCTTTCGGGTGGCAGAACACGAAGCTGCCAGCTTTGCCAGCGACGCGCGAGTGGCTTTGGCCACGTTGGCCCAAAGTGTGGGGTTCATCGATGGTGTGCTTGCCCAGTCCACGGACGAGGCCGACCTGCGGATGATCTCAACACGATGGATCAATGTGGGGTCTTATCGAAGGGCACTATCCCGCTTTGAGGTGAAAATCTCGGCCATACCTTTGCTTTCCACTGCCATCGATGAGTCCTCGGCTTTTGAAGCGGTGCAATTTATTGCTGATGGACTCACGAGTGATGTGGCATCTGGTCGGGCGGCAGATGCCGATGTGATCGGGCTGGGACACGCATCTGCCCCGGTGGTGCCGCCAATTCACAGCTAGCCTCGTAGACTCGCCGCACCCGCCGACAACCAGTTGGATGTGAGCGCCCAGGGCGCCCCGGAATAGGAGCGCCTCATGGCCGCCGATCGTGTAGATGCAGTAGTCAACCTTTGTAAACGACGTGGATTCGTTTTTCCATCGTCGGAAATTTATGGCGGAACTCGCTCCGCATGGGACTACGGACCAAACGGTGTTGAACTCAAAGACAACGTTCGTCGCCAATGGTGGCAATACATGGTGCGCGGCCGCGAAGACGTCGTCGGTCTTGATTCATCGATCATTCTTGCTCCACAGGTCTGGGAAGCTTCAGGCCATGTCAATGCGTTTGTGGATCCTCTGACCGAGTGCAAGAAGTGCAACCGACGCTGGCGTGCAGATCAACTTATTGAGCAGTACGAAGAAAAGCATGGCAAGTCTCCAGCAAATGGATTAGCGGACATCACCTGCACTAACTGTGGCAACAAGGGTGAATTCACTGAACCTCGCGACTTCAACGGCATGCTGCGAACCGCAGTAGGTCCCGTTGAAGATGCCGGTTCAATTCACTACCTGCGCCCAGAAACCGCCCAAGGTATTTTTGTGAACTACCTCAACGTGATGAATGCAGCTCGCAAGAAGCCACCATTTGGTATCGGCCAAACTGGCAAAAGTTTCCGCAATGAAATTACCCCAGGCAACTTCATTTTCCGCACTCGCGAGTTCGAGCAAATGGAAATGGAATTCTTCGTTAAGCCCGGAACCGACGAAGACTGGCAGGAATATTGGATGCAGCAGCGCTGGGATTGGTATGTCGATCTTGGTCTTGACCCAGAAAACATGCGGTTCTTTGAACATCCAAAAGAAAAACTTTCGCATTACTCAAAGCGCACAGTCGATATTGAATACCGCTTCCGCTTTGCAGGTTCTGAGTGGGCTGAACTCGAAGGAATTGCAAACCGCACCGACTTCGACCTCACTACGCATGGCCAGCATTCGGGCACCGACCTCTCCTACTTTGATCAAGAAGCTAACGAGCGTTGGACTCCGTATGTGATTGAGCCTGCTGCCGGACTCACGCGTGCAGTGTTGGCATTTCTTCTCGATGCCTACGATGAAGATCAGGCGCCAAACTCCAAGGGAGGCGTTGATACGCGCACAGTGCTGCGTTTTGATCCGCGCCTTGCTCCAGTAAAGGTTGCCATTCTCCC
>CANJCG010000035.1 GCA_947472655.1 Actinomycetota bacterium | reverse complement strand
GCGTTTTGGCAAGCCATTTCGAAAGACCTCATTTACAACTAACCAGCGCGCCCTGCCCAAATGCCAGGCGTGGGTAAAGGAATTACGTTGCTTCGCGGTGATCCAGTGCTGATGAACTTTAGGGTGATCCTGTTGCCATTGCTTGGCCAACATCGGCAAGGCACTGTCAATCGCTCGACCACCCTCGACGTCAAAAAGTACCTCGTTCTTCAAAGGCAAGATTCGCGCCATGAAGTAGCCCAATGTTGGCAGATTTTTGAAAGGTGAGCCTTTTGCGTTCTTGGGATTAGGTGCCTTCTTCACTTTTGGCGCAATAACTTCTTGTGCAATCGTGACGATCACTTTTGCTTCGAGTAACGCGCTAGTAGATATCGTCTCAACTCCGTTGACAAGTTCATCGAGAAGCAGCACTCGATCCTTTAACCATGAGCGTCTAAACAGCAGATGAGAGACAGCCGATACTGGGCTTTCTTCAGCTAGCTCATCAGCACTCACGACAGTAGGAAGCCAAGCAGTTCGAACCGCACCGAGTGCGATATCGGCGTCAAATTCCTCAGCTGCAAGTAATAAGTTCTTGACGATATGCCGCTCAAGAACGAGATGATCGGGAGCGAAAAGAATCCACGTTCCTGTTGCTGAAGGGAAATCTGCAACAACCTCAAGGCTGCTAAGCGTTTGATTAGCAAACAGTCCGGTGAGCTCACCGTCGGAAGGCACGATGATGCTGACATCCGGATGAGTGTTCATGCTTTTTCTCGATTATTCGTTACAAAGGCAACGAGTTCCTTCGCCCGTGCGTCGAAGCTGTGATTTTCTGCAACCTTCTTAGCAAAAGCTAGCCTGGCTTCGTAGGTCGGAAATGTTGATTCGAGATCGCCAGTGATCTGTGCAAGCTCATCCACGGATGCATACGTGCGAACTACTTCGCCGAAGACTTCGTCTAATCCCACTGCTCGATCTGAGATCACGCGGGTTGCTGTTGCAGTGGCGTCAAACAATCTATTTGAAAGAAAGCCAGTTTCTGCCATGTACTCATGGTGATCATTGAGCACCACTCGAGCACTTGCATACGCAGCAGGAAGGTCGGCGTTCGCAAGAAACTCAGCACGAATTTGGACATCCTCGACATACTGCTGCCAGCCCACGCCATAGAGTGATAACTCAATATTTGCTGCAATCGCGTCTTGAACGATTGGACGAAATACGCCACGGGTCGAACCAACAAATAACACTGTGTCACCGCTGTCAGCAACTCCAGCTTTAGGAGAAAACCTTGAAGGGTTCGTGGCTTGCAACAACGGACGAACCTCAACGAAGTTTGGCTTCCAGTGATTACTTGCTACGAAGACCACGTCATACCGTTCGGCTTCTTGCTGCGTCACCAGCTCTGGGTGTGAAATAACCCAAAGAATCCAAATTGAATTCTTCTTGGAACGATTGGGTTTTACCTCGGTCAGCCCCCGAAGAACCACGACAACATCGTCGTTTTCACGATCCAAAGCATGAGCATTTTGTCGAGATGTGGTGTTTGCGTCCTGCCCTTGTCTGCACAGGGCATCAACGAGATCTCGGGCAAACCATGTATCGCCCCACTGCTCTCCGGCAATGCCTCCTGGAGCTGAAGTCAAGACTGTCCACCGCAACTTGTGCCGTCCGAAAATCTTCATTGCTTCACACCACGCAGGAATCCCAAGCCCCATGAGCCATGCATCGTTGCAAAGACGAGCGGTAAACGCAGAGCAGTGGGTAATGCCATCAGTGGCTTGCGTAGGAAGGTAATCACGCTCGCCGCAAGGTTGGCAGCGAGGTAACCAATCGGCATCGCGAATCCCAAAGCGGCCAACCAACTGTTGCCAGCGGCGACGCCAACTACTCCTGTGATGACGCCCACAACAACAAGCACAACTGCAATGGGAGCTGCGAGGTATCGCAAAGAAAGCGTGTCGGGATGGCGTCGGGCTACTTCACGGCGCCATCGACCGTAGTCGTGATACTGGCGAGCAAGGGCTGCGACCGTGGCTCGAGGCCGATACTCAACCTGCATTGTTGGGGTGAACCACACAATGCCACCGGTTTGACGGATTCGAAGATTCATTTCCCAATCTTGTGCACGTTCCATTGATTCGTCATAGCCCTGTACTCGCGCTAATGCGTCTGCTCTGAAACAACCCAGATACACGGTGAGAGCTGGACCTGCTTGCCCGCCAACATGAAAAGCTGCACCGCCTACACCGAATTTGGAGGTCATCGCACGGGCGACGGCTACTTCAAATGGCGTGGTTCCTTTTGCGGCCATGACGCCGCCTACATTGTCTGCACCTGTTTCACGCAGAGTTAGCACTCCACAGGTCACATAATCCACTGGAATCAACGCATGTCCGTCGACACGCACCACTACTTCTCCTGTTGCACGCGCAATTGCCGAGTTCAGCGCCGCGGGGGTTTTGCCCGTCGGGTTCGCAACAACAACAACATTGGAGTGCTTAGCCGATAGCGCATCCGCAACTTCTTGCGTTCGGTCTTTTGAAGGGCCTACAGCCATCACAACTTCGAGTGACCCTTGATAATCCTGACGCAAAATCTGCTCGACTGCTGCTTCAAGATGCCGCTCTTCATTGAGCACAGGCATGACTACGCTGACGCGAGGCAGAGTTGGCAGCGGAGCTTGGGTCATGCACGAGTCCCAAACACTTCGTGTTGAATTCGCCCTTCGAAAGTCTTCGCTGTTTTCGTGAGGAAGTGCTCTTCATTTGGGGTGGCCGTGTGACCTTCACCGCGGCGCTCATAAAGGTAACCGAGTCCATGGGTACGGTAAATCGAACCACCCGTGGCCTGCACTCTTTCGATGAGCGCTCGATCCACCGACTTTGCAACAGGGCGCCAGCCGCCGAGTGCATCCAGGTCAGCACGCGAAATCAGGAGCGTGCCGCCAGCCACGAAAGGTGCGTAAGTTTCAGCTGGGTATTCAGGACGAAACGCCGTGGTGTTTGCCGATTCAACATAGATCCAATCGAGAGCTTTACCAACCAGTGTGGCTCCGGAATACATACGCGCAAGCACGAGATCCCAGACATGCTCTGCGCCGTAATGGTCATCGTCATCCATCTTGGTGATCAGTTGGCCATCAGCTTTTTCGCTCAGCTGCTGCATCGCGGTGCCAAACGGCACATCGCTTGAAATCTTCACAATCTTAAGATCATGCGCGATCGCATCGAAGCGTGAATGATCAACTTCAACACCATGTAGGCCAATAACAATCTGCAAATTGGGGTAGGCCAAACGAGCAAGCTGCTGCACAGCTTGGTCAATGAAACGTTCACGATGAGTGGCAAGTACGACAGTCACCGCAGGCCAGGCCTTCAATGCCGCTGCCGGCGAATAGGCACGAAGAGCATGGCGGCGAGCGTGCACTGACTGCACTTGCCATTCAAAATCATCAGTTGGGAAACTACTTGCACCAACGATGATGCCGCAGGCCTCAAGTTGTGAACGCCAGCGTGCAGGTAATTCGACATTCGTTTGCAACCCGCCGAATACTTTGAGCTCAGCAACATCTCTCTGCGAAAGATCAATCTCAGTGCTGAGATCTACTCCCGCTCCTTCGATGACTAATGCACCAGCTTGAACAGAGGCAAGGCCGACATTCCACGGTCCAGTTGAAAGACGACCAATCGGGCGATGCACCAATGGATTAACAAATACTTCGTGGCTAACGCCATCAACAACCCACACTGGCTTATGTTCATCAATGACAACCGTGCGCGAACGTTCAATTGAGTCCAGCGAGACTTCAGAAGACGTGATGAGCGTGTCAGCGCGACGCAGGTGCGCATGGGCCTTGTCGGTCGGAAGTACCACATCGTTGAGATCAGCAACGAGAGATGCGGCACTCATTGGGAGTCCTGGGCCGAACGTGAACATCGATCCGTAACTCAAGCTCACCATCGGTGTTAGCACTCTGAGCGCCGCAGCAACGAGTACGCCTGGGTCTGTTGGCTCATCAGCTACGAGCTCCAGCAAAATGCCGTCAGCCTGTCGATGGAGCCATAGGGAATTGATACCTGACATTTTTGGAGTGCCCGTCCAACCCTTGGGTGGATTCCACGACTTCAGGCGCACATCGACCCGGGTGATTTCCGGACCACCCACGATTTTCACTGCGAGTTGCGCAAGTGCGGCCACATCTGGGCCTTTGATAAGCCAAGAATTTGGCTTGATTTTCAGAAGAATTCCCTCAGGAAGTCCTGGAATCGGTCCACGCTTGATTTTTCGGTCTTGACCTCGAGAGATTGCTAGGGGATTGCTCACAGTGGCCAGCGTAGAGGGCCGGGTGGCTCCTTCGCCGATAGCCTTGCGGGATGACACTGCGACTCTCTGTTATCGGCACCGGTTACCTCGGCGCTACTCACGCGGCCTGCATGGCCGAACTGGGCTTTGAGGTCATCGGGATTGATGTGGATCCCAACAAGGTCGCGACCCTGCAAGGCGGCCATGTGCCCTTCTTTGAGCCAGGACTCGACGAAGTTCTGGAGCGAAACATTAAGGCTGGACGGTTGCGCTTTTCCACCTCGATTCACGAGGCCGCAGAGTTCGCCGATGTCCATTTCATCTGTGTGGGAACGCCTCAACTTGCCGGAGCCCAGCGCGCAGATATGGCACAAGTCTTTGGCTCTATCGCGGCCTTAGCTCCTTATCTCAAGCCAACTGACCTTGTAGTCGGAAAATCCACAGTTCCAGTGGGCACTGCGAATGAGATTTTTGAACAGTTGAAAACCACAGCAGCCGCGGGAGTCGAAGTTGCCTGGAACCCAGAGTTCCTACGTGAAGGGTTTGCTGTTGAAGACACCCTTCGCCCAGATCGCTTGGTTGTTGGCGTACGCAGTCAACGCGCTGAAGACATCCTGCGAGAGGTCTACGCGCCGCTGATTGAAATCAACACACCATTCTTGGTAACTGACTTCCCCACTGCAGAGTTAGTCAAAGTCGCCGCGAACTCATTCCTGGCTACAAAAATTTCATTCATCAATGCGATGGCGGAAGTGTGTGAAGCAGCAGGCGCCGATGTCTCCCAACTGGCTGAAGCAATTGGCTACGATCCCAGGATTGGCAATCGCTTCCTTTCTGCCGGGCTTGGTTTTGGTGGTGGATGTCTTCCTAAAGACATCCGGGCATTCATGGCACGCGCTGGAGAACTGGGAGCAGACGAAGCCCTGATGTTCTTGCGTGAAGTCGACCAGATCAACCTTCGACGCCGATCACACACCGTTGACTTAGCTCGCAAGATCCTCGGTGGTGAATTCGTCGGTAAATCGGTGACGTTGCTTGGTGCGGCGTTTAAGCCCAACAGTGATGACGTGCGCGATTCTCCATCGTTGGATGTTGCAGTAGCAATAAGTAACGCCGGCGCTAACGTCAAGATCCACGATCCCAAAGCGTTGGAGAATGCAGCGCGCGTTTACCCAAATATGAATTACGAACAAGACGTGATGAAAGCACTTGAAGGCGCCGACCTCATTATTCATGGCACTGAATGGAATGAATACCGAGAACTTGATCCTGCTGAAGTCGCCAAGGTAGTCAACACTCACCATGTGATCGATGGACGCAACGTCCTTGATCCACAAGCCTGGCGCGCTGCGGGCTTCACATATCGTGCATTGGGTCGGCCAACCGCTTAGATGTAGCCATGAGAATCGTGCGCAAAGATGAGCTTTACACAGCCGAGGGAATCACCACCCAGGGAGCCACTGGTCTCTCATTGACCTGGCTGCAAGGCCCAGCAACCAGTGACGAACTCGATGTTGGATTTGTTCGCGTCGATGCAGGAGCCCAAACGCCCACACATATTCATCTCAAAGGTCAAGTGATTGTCACGGTGGCGGGTAGCGGGTTCGTTGAAACTGCCGCAGGCGAGCGAATCGAGACAACCATAGGAGACGTGGTGATTTGCCCCGCTGGAGAAGAGCATGTGCACGGAAGCGCAGGTGAGGCCGAGTGGGCCCACCTCACTATCTCAACGGGCAAGCATGACGTTCCTCGTTAAACACTTCTGAGCTCTGGGGGCACGACCACTTACCCACTTAACGGCAATGGCCTGGCCCTGGGCTATCTCAAGCATTGAAGAACCGGTGAAGGTGCTGGTGAGATTCCAAGGCAGAACGACCCCTATTTGTGTCCTTGCACAGGGTTTTTATGCAAAGGGTTCGCAAGTGTCGGGTTTGCCGTAGACAGTCCAACTTGACCCGAATTACTGTCAGGTCTGCTTGCCAACACATGCCGTCTCTGCAAAGGAAAGTAATGACTACCTCCACTGGCTCCGCTCGCCCGGCTAAAGCTCATGGCCAGTGGGCAATTGACGGCGATGCTCCGCTCAATGCCAACGAGATTATGAAGCGTGAAGGCGAAGGACTTGCTGTTCGTGAGCGAGTGGAAACGATCTACGCGAAGCAGGGCTTTGATTCAATCCCCGGTGATGACCTACGTGGCCGCCTGCGTTGGTGGGGGCTTTACACCCAACGAAAGCCCGGTATCGATGGTGGGCGCACGGCCCAACTCGAGCCTGAAGAGCTCGAAGATTCCAACTTCTTAATGCGTGTTCGCTCCGATGGTGGCAGCCTTTCTCTCGTGCAATTGCGCACGATCGCAAATATCTCTATTGAGTTTGCCCAAGACACTGCCGATGTAACAGACCGTCAAAACATTCAGTTGCACTGGATTCGTATTGAAGACGTACCGGAAATCTGGCGTCGTCTTGAGGCTGTCGGTCTTTCCAGCGCGCAGGCTTGCGGCGACGTGCCCCGAGTGATTTTGGGTTCACCAGTTGCTGGCGTTGCTGTTGACGAAATTATTGATGGCACCCCTGCGATCAGAGCAATCCTGGATCGCTTCCTTCTTGATCCAGAGTTGGCAAACCTTCCTCGCAAATTTAAGTCAGCAATCAGCGGATCTCCGCGTCTTGATGTCGCGCATGAAATTAATGACGTTTCGTTTGTAGGAGTCGTCCACCCTGAACATGGTGCTGGTTTTGATCTGTGGGTTGGCGGTGGACTTTCAACTAATCCGCACCTCGCGGTGCGCCTTGGCGCATGGGTTCCACTTGCTGATGTCCCCGACGTATGGCACGGCGTCGTCAGCATCTTCCGTGATTACGGCTACCGCCGTCTGCGCACCAAAGCTCGCTTGAAGTTTCTTGTTTCCGACTGGGGTGCCGAGAAATTCCGTGAAGTTCTGGAAACCCAATACCTTGGTCACAAGTTGATTGACGGACCTGCCCCGGCTCCCACTGTGCAGCGCGATCATGTTGGTGTCTTCCCACAAAAGGACGGCCGCAACTATGTAGGCGCCGCACCTACCGTGGGTCGCCTTTCTGGCCCGCGCCTGTTGGCACTTGCAGATTTAGCTCAAGCCGCAGGTTCTGACCGCGTGAATCTCACTGCAGATCAAAAGATCGTCGTCGTCAACGTAGCCACAGATCAGGTGGAATCACTGGCCGCTGGACTTTCGAAGATCGGGCTTGAGGTTTATCCGTCAGAGTTCCGTCGTGGCACTATGGCTTGCACCGGTGTTGAATTCTGCAAGTTGGCGATGACGAATACAAAGGATCGCGCAACTGCGCTTGTGGCCGAACTCGAAACTCGTCTTCCTGCCAATGCCATTCCTTTGGCTGTTCACGTCAATGGTTGCCCGAACTCGTGCGCGAGAATCCAAGTTGCAGACATCGGGCTCAAGGGCATCCGCGCCCTCGACGCTGATGGCAACGATGTTGAAGGATTCCAAGTCCATCTTGGTGGTCGCCTCGGTCAAGATTCAGGGTTTGGTCGCACCGTCAAAGGTTTGCGGCTTCCAGCAGATGACCTACCTGACTATGTCGAGCGTGTATTTAATCGTTATGTTGCTGAACGTGATGGCGATGAGCCATTTAGCACTTGGGCTCTGCGGGCAGACGACGAGGCAATTCGATGAGCATTGCCCAACGAAGTGATGCACGGGTTCTGCAAGCCGTTGCGCGTTATGCAACAGCTGGTTTGCAGGGCGCGGATGCCGCTGAAGTAATTCGTTGGGCAGCTGATTCATTTGCAGGGCGAGTCGTTGCAACCCAAGCCATGGCAAACACCACGATTTCACACATGATCGCTGCTGTTGCACCAGAGATCCCAGTTGTCTTCCTTGATACTGGTTACCACTTCCCTGAGACCCTTGAAACTCGCGACGATCTCGTGGCCCGCACCAATATTAATCTACTCAACATCACGCCAGTGCTGAGCGTTCAAGAGCAAGATGACATCTACGGCGCCAACCTTTGGGATCGCGACCCAGACCTTTGCTGCAAACTTCGTAAAGTCGTTCCAATGGAGGAGTCTCTCGTTGGCTACGAAGCCTGGATTACCGGGTTGCGAGTTGCTGCTGCCCCCCATCGTGACGATGTTCCTGTCGTTGAATACGACGAGAAGCGTGGCGTACTAAAGATCTCACCGTTGCTCAATTGGACAGATGAAGATCTTCTTCGCTACACAATGGAAAATGATGTTCCAGTTAATCCACTTATGTATCAGGGGTATCCGTCAATTGGCTGCGCCCCTTGCACTGCCCGTGTTGACGCTGGATCGGATCCCCGCTCAGGTCGCTGGGCTGGCAAAGACAAGAACGAGTGTGGTCTGCACACATGAGCAGTTACCCAATCTCACTCAACCTTGCGGGCAAGCGTGTCGTGGTCGTTGGAGCCGGAACTGTTGCTGCGCGCCGCGTCACTTCGTTGATTGAGTCGGGCGCACGAGTGTTAGTGATTTCTCCGGAATGCGACTCACGGATCACAACGTTAGCTCTAGAAGGATCATTGGAACTGCTCGAGCGCTCTTACGTCAGTGGCGACCTTCAAGGAGCTTGGCTTGTGCACGCCGCAACAAATGACGCAGGAGTGAACGAACGAATCGCCGCAGAGGCCGACGCTCAGGGCACCTGGTGCATTCGCGCTGATCAAGCATTGCTTTCTGAGGCTTGGACCCCCGCCTCTACGCGAGTTGATGACATCACCGTGGCGGTTACCGCCGGCGGTGATCCCCGACGCGCAATCGCAATTCGCGATGCAATCGCTGAACAACTTAGCGAAGGCGAACTGCCCATCCGCCGGGTTCGACCATCCGATGGTCATGTTGTGCTAATCGGCGGCGGTCCTGGCGATCCAGATCTGATTACCATTCGCGGACGTCGTGAGCTCGCCAAAGCTGATGTTGTTGTTTTCGATCGACTTGGTCCCACTTCCTTACTTGAATCCCTAGTCCCTGATGTCGAGCAGATTGAAGCTGGCAAACGTCCGGGTCATCACACCTTGACTCAGGATGAGATCAACGCGGTGATTGTTGATCGCGCCCGACAAGGCAAACGTGTTGTCAGATTAAAAGGCGGAGATCCGTTTGTGTTTGGTCGTGGATCTGAGGAGGTTCAAGCCTGCGTTGCTGCCGGCATAACTGTTGAAGTGGTTCCAGGTATTAGCTCCGCTGTAGCAGGACCGGCCGCTGCTGGTATTCCAGTGACACACCGCGGGTTGGCAAATGGTTATGCAGTGATTACCGGGCATCAACTACAAGATCTCGCTGGTCTAGCTCAACTTGATTTAACACTCGTAGTTTTAATGGGCGTCGCAACCTTGCCTAAATTGGCTGCAGGTCTGGTTGAAGCAGGTAAATCATCGTCAACTCCAGTCGCCCTAATTGAACAAGCATCAACCCCTCATCAAAGAGTCACGGTCGGCACGTTAGCCACCATTGCCGCAACAGCCGCAACGGTCGGCGTGAAAAACCCAGCGGTCATCGTGATTGGTGATGTCGTCGCAGTACCAAACTTGCTTGCTGCCGAATCAGCCTTCGCCCAAAGTGTTCGCTAGTTGTGAGCGCACTTGTTGTGCTGCTCGCCCATGGCAGCCCTGACCCTCGATCAAGTCAGGGGGCCTGCGATGTGGCGCACCGTCTAGGAAAGCGCCTTGGCGGATCAATCGTTCGGGTCGCGTATCTCAATCACGATTGGCCAACGCTTACTGCCGCAATCGGTCGCGAACGTGACTCTGGAGAAATCACCTCGATCAGCGTCTTGCCGTTACTTTTAAGCAAGGCCTCCCATGCTCTTCGTGATGTTCCTGATGCAGTAGCCCGAGCAGAGCGTGATCACCGAATCAAAATTGTTGTAGGCGACACCATCGGCATGCAACTTGATCTTGCGCTCGCGCTCGATGCTCAAGTACCTGCAGACCTCCCGATCGTGCTTGCTTGGGCCGGTGGCCGTACAGCGATTGCACAGGCAGAAACCCAATCATTGGTGGATCAATGGCACCAAGCAACAGGTAGACAAATTGTTGCAGCAGGATCCAGTGACTCTGGGGAAAATCTCTTGGCAGCTGCAGCAGAGCTTCGGGAGCGTACAAACCACGTGCCAATGATCGCGACGTTCACTCTTTTCCCTGGAGTGTTAGCCGACCAGGTTCTTTCTGCCGCTGACGCAATCGGAACGCGTGCCACGACTCCCTTATTTCAGGAAACCGCACTTATTCAAATTCTGGCCGATCGGCTATCCATAGTTCAGGCTGCGGATCAATCCGTATAACTTGCTGATGTGTAAAAATGTTGGGCGGCACCAGCAGAGTTTTGCCTCTGCGGTACCGCCCTACATGATGCTTAAGAAATTACTTAGCCTGTAAATCAGTGCGATCAGGAACTCGAGGAGTCGTCGACTTTCCAAACAGTTTTTCTTCCGCGTCTGCCTTGAGATTCGGAATCAAATATGTTGGGAAGGTTGTTGGGCTGCCCTTGTAATCACGAAGCACCTGCTTTGACACGGTGACCTGATGCACCTCAGTTGGTCCATCAGCAAGACCCATCACGGCCGCGCCGCGCACAGCCTGCACGAATGGCAGCGCAGTAGATGTACCGATCGCACCGTGAATATTCAGCGCACGTTGTGCAATGTTGTTATAGACCCGAGTCATCTGAACCTTGATGGCGGCAATGTCTTTGCGAACCTTGTAGTAATCCTGGTACTGATCAATTTGCCAAGCTGTGTACATCACTAATAAACGCAACTGCTGAAGTTCAATGTATGAGTCAGCGATCTTCATCTGAATGGCCTGCTTCTCAGACATCAACTCGCCCTTTGTGGTTCGGGAAAGAACTCGTTCTGCCATCTGATCAAGCAATTCCTGACAGCGTCCGATGGTGCGCATTCCGTGATGCACGCGTCCGCCACCCAAACGTGTCTGAGCAACTGCAAAGGCATTACCAGCTCCACCAAGAATTGCCGACTCATGAACGCGAACATTTTCGTAATGAATCAAGGCCTCAGAAATATCATCAGGGCCTTCGCCTTCAACACCGAAGTTGTAAGCGATATTGATTCCAGGTGTATCTGCCGGGAGCAAGAACATAGACATGCGCTTAGTCAGCGGAGCACCGGGTTCAGTCACCACCATCGTGATGAAGAAACTGGCCCAGCGGGCATTCGACGACCAGATCTTTCGACCATTGATTACCCAAAACTCGCCATCTTTGACTGCTGTGGTGGTGAAAATTCCTGGGTCTGACCCACCTTGCGGCTCAGTCATTGAGAAACAGGAAACGATTTTTCCATCAAGCAACGGAGCAAGGAACTGCTCTTTTTGTTCCGGCGTGCCAAAGTGCGCCAGGATTTCAGCATTTCCAGTGTCGGGTGCCTGAGTTCCAAAAATGCGTGGACCCCATGAGGTTGTGCCCAGAATTTCGTTCATGAGTGCAAGCTTGACCTGCCCGTAGCCTTGACCACCCAGCTCTGGACCAAGGTGGCATGCCCATAAATCTTGGTCTCTTACCGCCTGCATAAGGGGTGCAATGATCGCTTCTTGCTGGGGGGTGAACTTCTTGAACACATCATGTGGCCAGACAAGATCAAGCGGCTTGATCTCTTCCTTCACGAACTTCTTCATCCAATCAAGCTTGACCTGAAATTCTGGGTCAACTGAAAAATCAAATGCCATGAGGTACTCCTTCGATAGAAATCTGGAAAGTTTTGGGATGAAATCTTTAGTACAAGCCGCCGTCAACACGAAGAGTTGCACTTGTTGTGTAGCTCGCTGCGTCTGAAGCTAGGTAGATAGCGGCTCCAACGATTTCGGGTGGATTGCCGTTACGCCCCAAGGCTTGCGTATTTTTCAGGAAAGTACCGGCGCGCTGTTCTTCTCCCCAGGCCTTTGAAATATCTGATAGGAAAGGGCCTGGCATCAAAGTGTTCACCCGTACTCGTGGACCAAAGGCTTTCGACAGACCTTCAGTCATCGCGTTCAATGCTGCTTTGGCCCCAGCGTAAGGAATGATATTTCCATTAGGGCGAAGTGATCCCGTTGAACTCACGTTGATGATTGAACCGCTTCCTGCTTCATACATCCGTTCACCGAATAAGGCAGCCAATCGAAATGGTCCCTTGAAATTCAAGTTGAGAACGCTTTCAAACATTGTCTCGGTCACGTCAGTGTTCTTGTCGTAGATCGGAGACATGCCAGCGTTGTTGATCAAACAATCAACTTTGCCAAACCGCTCATAGACCGCATCAGCGAAAGGTTCCAGTGCGTCCCACTTGCCAACGTGGAGCTCATAAGGCATTGCCTTTTGCCCAGTTACCTCTTCGACTTCACGTGCAACTTCAATACAGTTTTCGAGTTTTCGGCTTGCGATCACCACATCTGCTCCAGCTTTAGCGCAGCCGAAGATTATTTCCTTGCCCAAGCCTCGGCTACCGCCCGTGACGACGATGACTTTGCCCTTCAAACTGAATAAATCATCGAGATAACTCATGGAGCTGTTTCCTTTCGGTAGCCGTACTGCAGGTTATTCACTGGTCAGATGCTTGAAGTGCTGAATTCCTGCATCACTCGCGCTCGTATTGCTGGAATTCGGACACCTCACAGAATACCATTCTTTATTCCAAGAATCTTATTCTGGCTGTAAAATACCCATGCTTGGATGCTGAGGACGCATCTGTACTTCACCAGCAGAAGTTTGCCGGACTCGGCTGCTTTGCGTACAGATATCTAGCACAATGGTGAGAAAATCAGATGATTCTTTTGGAGGCCTCTCGTGGATCTTGTTGAACTTCGCCGGCACGACTACACCTTGGAAGAGGTGAGCCAAGAAGTGTTGGTCGCTTTTGGGGATTTCTTCCGAGATCAGTGCCCGAGTTCTCTTGTTCGCGAGTCTGAACCGCTGGGCTTTAGCCAAGGCCTGTGGGATCGCTTAGTCGAGATGGGCACAACCACGATGGGCTTGCCAGAGTCAGTGGGAGGTGACGGTGCTGGAATGGTTGAACTCGCACTCGTTGCCGAAGAATTTGGGCGCGCTATCGCACCAGTGCCATTCATCGAGCATGTCGTTACTTCTCGTGCCTTAGCTAGTGCCAATAATCCTGCACTCGCCGAAGTCATCGCCCAAGCTGCTGACGGTTCTCGCATACTCGCGCTTGCTAGTACGCCAGTGATGCCTGGCACTGCGCAACTCGTTCCTGCAGGTGCAATCGCTAAGGACGTGCTGGCGATGGTGGGTGACGCACTTGTGTTGTTTAGCGTTCAAACCCCTCCCGCACACGTACCCAATCAGGGCAGCACACCACTTGCTTGGTGGGATTTATTCCCACTGGCTCAACGCACAATTGTGGCTACCGGCCAAACAGCACAAGAAATCTATTCGCGTGCGCACGATGAACGAATGGTGCTCACCGCAAGCGCACTGGTTGGCTTGACTGAGCATGCTCTTGGGCTCACGATCGAATTTACCAAAACCCGCGAAACCATGGGTGTTTTGATCTCGACGCTGCAAGGCGTCGCTTTTCCACTCACTGATATCGCAACCAATATTGCTGGTGCTCGAAACATTGCTCGCAAAGCGGCTTGGTTTTTAGATTTCGACCCAAGCACGCGCCCTGAATTACCAGCGATTGCTCTGGTCTATGCCTCACAAACGGCGACCCATGGCACCCAACAGGCTGCTCACTTCCAAGGTGGACTGGGATTCACTGTTGAGAATGACATCAGCATGTACTTCCTACGCAGCAAAGGTTGGGGATCCTTAGCCGGAGACCCATCAGCGCATCTTTCCTCTATCGGTCAACAAGTTTTGGCTTCAGTCATCTAGTTTAAGGAAATTAAGGAGACATCATGGATTTCGGATTCGTCGAACTCAGTGCGGATGATCGCGCGCTGCAGTTAGAAATACGAGCATTTCTTGCAGACCTCTTTACACCCGACGTGTTTGCGCTCGAGCATGAAACCGGTAGTGGATTTAATGCCAAGGTATACGAAGCACTCGGGGCGCGC
>CANJCG010000034.1 GCA_947472655.1 Actinomycetota bacterium | reverse complement strand
CGCTGCCCCAAGCAGCCCAAGCTGATACGCCAACTGCACCGGTGCCAGCCACTGGCTCATTCTCCTTCACCACAGGCCCAGGAATCTTGTCTACCTGGGATTACAACAACATTAAGCTCTCTACTGCTTTTCCAGCGGTGTATTCCACCAAGAACAATGGCACTCAAGGCATAGCGAGTTTCCCTGTTGTGGCTCGCCAGCGAACCGCGACGTTCACCGGTGGTCAGATACGCATCACCAACTCAAAGACCGGTGAATTCATCAACTGCTTGAACCCTGCCGTTGACGTATTAGTTAAAGTTGTTGATTGTGTGATGGCCGATAAAACCAATAGGCGCCTCTTCACAATCGCTAAAATTGGCGCAGTAAAGACGTTGACCAGCGTCTACACGACCACCACGAGCTACACCGGTCTTGATCTCAAGATCACCGACCAAGAAACCGCAGACTGGATGAATGCAAAGTTGCGTACGAATACGTTCAGCCCGTCTGTAGTCTTTGCAACGGGCGAACTCGTCTCCACTTACTCCAAGTAAGAAATAGCTCACAACTGCCATGTCAGCCTCGTTGAAGGTTGTGAATAAACAACGCTTACCCGATATCGCTTCGATTACCGGGATTTGGATTGCCATAAGTCTGCTCACCCAGCGTTGGGCTGGACTGGATACGCCGGACTCTTCTTTCTATACAAGCCTTGGACTTTTCGGGAGCGAGGTGAGCGACCGAGCCTTTGACAACTCCTACTTCTGGACCAGGCTTGGAACTATTGCGCCAACCCATCTGCTCACCACCATGTTTGGCACCTGGGCTGGCCTTGCAATATGGCATGCATTGCTTCTACTGCTCTTTATCGCTGGCGCTTACATTGCCATCAGGAAATTCACGAGCACTTCAATAGCCGCAGTACTCACCGCATCCATCTGTCTCAGTTCTGTTCCACTGAGCTATCTGGCGAATCCATATCTCACAGGTGCAGTACTTGCTGGCACAAGTGCCCTGATCGCCACCGCTTTATTCCAAAGCAAGAAAGCAGCAGTAACTGCCGGCGTGATCTTGGGTTGGCTTGTCATGGTGAATCCGCCGGGCGTTTTGTTAGCTGGCGTTGTGTGGCTAGTCGTGAAGTTTCAGCGCAAATACCAGATCAAACAGACACCATCAGAGTTAACAAAAAATATCCTCGTGGCAGCTATTGCAACAATTCTCACATTCATTGCATTTCTGGGAATCGGGAAGATTGTTTTTCCCGAACTCAACTGGTTCAGCGCATATCTCGATGCGCAAGGAATTAACCTCAGTGACTTCGCGAGCAAGAATCCGGTTTGGCTGCAAGATATTTCACTGTTGGTGCCCCTCAGCATCCTTATTTTTACTGCGATTCTTTGGTTCTCGAATAAGTCCAACCACGCCGCACAGTTGGGCTTTGCAATCAGCGCCAGCAGCGTCGGATTCATGCTGGTCTTTTCCCCACTCATGGGTGGGATCGCGCTTGAAGCCCCGATGTATCAAGCCATGCTGTGGCCACCTGCACTGATTGGTCTAGCGCTGAGCATCATCTCTACGACACAAACAGCTCGAACCCGCTGGACCGTGACTCAGACAATCACCGCCGTAGTAGCGATCAGCATTATCTTTGTAGCTGGCCACTGGTCAGGAACTTTAGGACTACATACAGGCCAACTGTTTACACTGATTCTTGTCGCATTGGCAGCAGTTTTCGCACTCACAAGAAAACCAAAGTACGCACTTCATGCAGCCCTTGTCGCAGTGTGCATTTTGGTAGCAGGCGGCCAACTCCTGCAAAACTCACGCGGCCCACTTGGTTTGTATTACTTAAGTCCATACAACTGGGCCTTCAATAGCAATCCAATCTCGGAGAAACTGCACACTGCCGTGAACACCCAAGAGTGGCTATTGGCCAACACCAAAGACTCCGACACAATTCTGACCTGGGTTCAAGGTGACTGGGTCAACGGCGATCGTGAACTCTACGTAGTTGCCGGGATGCAACTCTGGGGTGAAAATCGAATCGGACTCTTCTCTGAACTCAATGCCGACGATCTCGCTCGCCTCGAAAGCATCAAGCCCAACACGATTGCAATGTATGGAGAGTCAATGCCTGCTATCCGCACATTTATCACTGGCTTACCCAGCAAGACTCTTCCCACTGCACCAAACTGCTACGACTTCACCTGGCCAAACCCACAGGTATCTGCAGGGCACGCCTGCCTCACGACATTGACTTGGAATAACTGATGAACTTCATGAAGAACGCCACTTCTCGCACGATCACCACAATTGAAGTGACAGCAACTGCATTAATAAGTTTCGCAATGTCGATGATCGTGTTCTGGCCCAACCTCAAGGACATCAACGTTCCTTGGGGCGGCGGCGATATGACGGCCACCTATGTCAATGCTGAAACTTGGGACTGGACCCAATACGAGATCACTAGCCACTGGGGCTTCCCCTTTGAAATGAACCTGAATTACTTCCCGGGCTTGGACATCACGCAGAACACATTCGCGCACTTGGTCTCCGTTTTAACTGGTCAGCCCTATATCGGCATCAACCTTTTGTTGATCCTTTCGTTCCCGCTCGTTGCTGTGCTCGCCTATGTTGCGATTCGCTTAATGGGATTACGCGGTTACATCGCCATTGCGCTTGCTCTTGCTTTCACGTTTATTCCGTGGCATTGGGGTCGTGCACTCGGGCACCTTTATCTCGCAACGCTCTACGGTGCAGTAGCCGGCGTCATTCTTGCCTTGCTTGTTGGTTCAGGTCGGATGCAAGGCTGGCTCAAGACCGAAGATAAGAAGCAGCGACGTAAGTACATCGCGATCTTGGTGATTTTGGTGATCACCGCAACCTGGAGCGCAATCTATTACGCGTTCTTCACCGCGATGATGCTGTTCGCAGCGGTTATTTGGCGGATCGCTCAAGGCGACCGTGCGAAGCGACTACTCGCCGGGGCCCTTCCGCTCATCAGTGTTGGAATCGTGGCGATTATCGGCCTGCTGCCTAGCCTGATCAATAGGGCAGCAAATCCAGACGTGGTGAACTTAGGTCAACGAGATCCGATGGACAGCGTGAAATACGGCGGTGATTTAGCAATCAGTGTGCTTCCTGCGCCGTACAACCCAATGCTTTCTGGTTACAACAACTGGATCGGTGGAATCTTTTCGCAAGCCCCAGCTGAAGAGCAAAACCTCGTCACGAACTACGGCACGTGGATCACCACTGCCTGCTTGATTGTCTTCTTGGTTGGTCTCGTCTTATATTCACGCAAGCGGGCTCTGAACTTGTCAACCAAGATTGATAACACTCCACGTCCGCCATTGACTTTCATCGCATATCTATTGGTCCTGATGACTTTGTTCTTCACGCCATGGAGCTTGAACTTCTTACTCGTAAATTTTGTGCTCTCACAAATTCGCGACTGGAACAGACTCCTGCCTTTGATGCTTCTACTCTTCGTTCTCGGAGCTGCTGGAACCATTGCTGGGAAGAAGTGGACCAAACGCGAGGTGATCGCGATCCCACTGGCGGCACTCATCATCTTCATCACAATCATGGACAGCGTTATTCCTTGGAAACCGCTATATGACGATGTCGCAAAGGTCGGTCGCGCAATTCACGATCAAGCACAGCATTATGCGATCGCTGTTAACCAAGCAATCCCCGAAGAGTGCGGCATCTTCCAATTGCCGATAATGATTTATCCGGAGAACGGAATTGCTGCCCCTGACCTCAATGACTACGAACACTTCACCGTTGGGCTGCTCAACAACCAGAAGAGTTGGTCATATGGCGGTATGCGCGACACCGACGCCAGCTCTTGGCAGCTTGCTTTCACTAACGGTATAAGTGGGTTCCAGGTGCAAGATCTCAAAGACAAAGACTTCTGCGCTGTTCATTTAGACACTCGAGGATTTGAAGATCCTAAGTCCGTCGAGAATCAACTCACAACTTTGTTCGGCAAACCGATTGTCACCGATCTCGATGAGCGTTGGCAGCTCTTCAAAATCAACTAACTGGCGCGTAATCGCGGTGCTGATAAACAGAAGTAACTCCGACGACCGCAACAAGTTCGTAGCCGAACTTTTTTAGGTAAGTCATGACTGTTGTGACTTTGCCCAATGGGGTTTCCCACTCTTCAATCGCGATGACAGCAGGTAGAAACGCCGCCCAGTCATTGCTTTCCAAAACTTCCATCTCCATGCCTTCTACATCAATACTTAAAAATACAGGTTCAGTCGGCAAGGCAGAAATCTCTAGGTCAGAGAGTCGAATCGTTGGAGAGATGTATTGAATCTTCGGCTCGTATCCAAGAGCTCTTAACTCTTCCACACGCTCAGCTGAAGTCGTGGAGTACTGATACACGTCATATTCAAAAAATTCAACACTGTCGCTCTGCATGCCCACGCATGCTTGGTGTACACGATCTCTTTTTCGCGCAATTCTTGATGCACTCACATTTGAAAGTAGCGGATCAACAAGAACTCCCGTCCAACCAAGTTTATAGAACGCATACGAATTTGAACCGGAAATGGGATGGCCTGAACCAATGTCGACATACCTTCCATTTCGGCTTCCCAAGAGATGGCGTATGCACACATCCTCGCCGAACTGCGCATAGCTGTCGATGTCAAGCGGTTTGGGTTGATTGCGACTTCGGTGAAAAATTCGACTATACAAACGGTTCAGCGCGGCTCGAGTCTGCGCAACCCTTCCTGAAGGTACTTCCACTGAAACTCCTCAACTGCTTTCCCAGCATTTTCATTCGTTCTATTTTAAAAATCCGCCTCATCATCTCCTAAGTCTGACAACACGCCAAGACTCGTGTCCGGTGTCACCCTACGTAGCCAATTTTGCAATTCAAAGAATGTATTCCGCTGGGCATCTTCGTGACCTTGATGAGCACCATACGAATCAGGCGAATCGGTTTGGTAATGAACACAGATCTCATCACACACCACAAAATTGCCGAAGGTCGCTGCCCGTAACCACAAGGCGTAATCCTCAAAGACTTGCCCATTAATCGGTAAAGGAAAGCCTTCGGCTCGTAAAACATCTTCACGAAGCATCACCACAGAACTTGTGATTATCAAATTCGCTTGTATCAGTAAAGACAAGTCAATCTGCACGGGCAATACTTCGTGGTGGACTTCCATTAACGAATGTTCGTTCGGTGAAACATCTGGCTTGGGCCTTAACGCCGGATAATTAAAGGCATTCCCACACGCGGCTCGAAGACCAGAACGCTCCAAAGCTGACAATTGATTCTCAAGGTGATTCGGCTCCCACCAATCATCGCTGTCCAGAAAAGCTATCCACTTCCCGCGAGACATTCCTACGCCAATATTTCGAGGAGTTGATGGACCTCCTGAATTTTCGCTGAGGTATTCAACTAAAAGCCTTGAGTCATGAAACTGCGATAAAACATCTCGCGTGTTATCAGTTGAACCATCGTCAACAACGAGAATCTCTACTTGCCTGTGAGTCTGACTCAATGCCGAGGAAACAGCTCTCTTAAGCTTTTCGGCCCGGTTAAACGTCGGAATTACGATGCTTACGGATGGATCCTGCATGAAAGACTCCTTTCGAAACAGGTAGGTGAAGCCGCAGCCATCGTTTTCGCATGTTCAAGGTAAATCCTAGAGTTTCCCGACTTCAACGCTTCTAGGGCACGGACACCACACCACCCGCATAAATTTCGACTAGTTTGTGCGCATTGGTGTTCCCACCGGCTGTGGACGGGGGTCCTACTCAAGAGGACGGATCTCAAACGTGGCACAGCCCCTCGAATCGCTAAAAGGGCGAGTACGCGCTGCGAGCTCTAGTCCCCTCGTTTTCGCGTTGTCGTTAGCCGCAGCAGCACTTTTTATCACGGTTGTGAAGACTGGCATCGGAATCCATCCTGAATAGCATCGCCTCTGGGACGGGGCGATGCACTGGCAAGATATTTCGCAGTCACCGCTGCTAGCGGAGGGCGACGCCTCCCTGCGTTCAAATGTTGTTGGTTCGTGGCTCAGCGGCGCGCTCGGATTTAGCTCAGCCCACCGCTACCTGTTTTTCGCATTCATACTCTCGGCTGTGGCAGTTGTTTTGCCTGTGCTTATGGCGTATCGCAAAGACTCAACTTCGAGAGTCAAACTGGCCTTCATTTTTGTTGCTGGCGGCTCATTAGCTCCCATCGCACTTACGTGGATTGGGGGATATGACGCAATCTCGATTATTGCCTTGACTATTGCAGTCATGACACGCAGTGTCTGGATCTCGAGTCTTGCTTGGTTTATTTTGGCTCTTAACCACTCGTCAGTCGCGTTATTCGCCCTAACCGCCTGGCTACCAATGGCTTGGTTGATCTGGAACCGCGGTGGCATCATTCGCTTTGTTACCTCGATAGGTGCAGTAGCCGCAGGGGCTTTGGCAATGCACGCAGTTACCGATGCTTGGGGCGGTAGCACAGACCGATTCGCTCTCTTTAAAGCAATTCCTTTTGATGCAATTCTTCATACCTACTTGACCATGTTGCCGTTCACAGTTTTCTCGGTGCTCGGCATTGGTTGGGTTGTATTAGCTGACTAAAATGTCCGCAGCTCGATAATCGGAAGAGCGCTTCTGATCGAAGCACTTGCAATTTCATTTCTTATCCCACTCATCGCCATCGATGCGTCGCGCATTGCTGGGTTAATTGTGATTGCACCGATTTTCGCATGGGTGTCACATGCCAGCATTGCCTCAGCTGGCGCTGAAAAAATCTGGCGCCGCACCTGGTTGGTTGCTGTGATTGTTCCGGTGTACTTAGTTTGGGAAGGGGCATTACTGCATCCCGGATGGAACAATTTGGAAATTGTGCAGCGGGCACTGGATGGTCAAGTAATCAGGGGTTTATAACGTCTACGCTTCTACATTCGTAAGCAATGGAAGCCCTCGTTCGCGAAGCCCCTTTTCAATGCCGCCCCAAAAGTTAGTATGCGCCAACGTATATGCGCGTTCTTTTCCTGCTTGCTTCATGGACATCAGTCGATCTGTGTCATTCATTAAGCCGCTGATGAGACTAGGCAACTGATCAATGGAATCGAATTCTGCGAATTCAAGGTCACGCTCAAAAAAGAGTCGAGTGCGATCGCGATCATCAGTGAGTAGAACCGTGCCAGCAAGAGTCGCTTCGATCACCCGTGTTTTTAATTGTTCAAAAGGGCCCGCCGATGAACGAGAAAAATTGATAGTCATGTGACTCCCTGCCAACCCAGCCATGTATTCCAGCCACGAAGGTTGTCCGGTTCGAGAGGAGGTGAAGTCAGAAGTCTCGTCTTGTCTATGTGGATTAATTGCGACTTTAATTCCTTCTGATCGCAATCGCTCGAGCAATTCAACGCGATACGGGTACAACGCTCCTATGAATGAGACATCGTGCGTGATTGATACGGAATTGAGACGCTCTTCGACAAGTCGTAAAGATTTCCTTGAGACTGGCATATTTACCGGTCCCACTTCAAAGCGACCCCGAACGAGTTTCCCAGTCATAGGCATACAAATATCAACAGCCATAAAATTTGGAGATATTCGAGCAAGCAATCGGCTCTTCGCGCGTATCCACTCGAAAGCAGAATCAAACATTACGCCGAGCAGTACTCCATCCCATCGAGACGACATTGCCGTCCACCAGACATCCCACGTCCATTCGGCCTCTTCGCTGCCCGGATCAGCTTCAATATGGGTAATCACGTGAGTAGCACCAACATCAAAGAGATAATCTGCTAGTCGAACGTGCCAAGACTGCGACTGCTCTCCCTGCGCGACCGAAAAATATGAAACATGCGCGTCGCCAAGATTTTCAGCAAGGTTTTGAGCGGCCTCGTAATAGAAATTACGGGTGCCCGCATCAAACGAAGCGTGGCCTTGACCTTCATAAGGAACAACCACCACATGCACAGGTCGCTTGAGCAGATCTCCAGCACCCCTAATTACCTTCGGGCGGGCCATCAATGATTCGTACGCCGGTGCACCAAGCGTCGTCGTCGCTCGCGCACTTTGTGATTGTCGCCATTTCCGTTGATGGAAATCCGGGTCAACTTTGAGCGCAACCGCCCCCAATCGAGCTCGTAGCGAGGATTCTTTGCCCGAAGTCATACGCCAACGCTACTCACAACTTCGATTAGTCTGTGTACACCATGTCAGGGCGAGGGAAAAAGTCGATTCGCCTTAGACTTGGAGTTCCTTAACCAGTTGAAAGAGTGCCCTGATGCCGCAGACAACCGTGCGCCAAACATGGGTAATTGGCGGCGGTATCGCCATCATCGGGCTGATGTTCATGCTGGCTACCGGAGTACAAATTCTTCAGGCAGTTGTGCTGACGCTCATCGTCAGCACACAAGTAGCTGCTGGCACTTGGTTTTGGATACGCGTCCGTCGAGGTGAAACTACCGCAGTCGAGTCACTGGGAATGGGCTCAGCGATTGGGGTCATTAGCGCTTTATTGCTTGGGCTGTGTGTTCAGCGTCTTGGTCTTGGACATTGGGGTTGGATCCTTCCCGCAGTCGCGGCTGCTACCGACTGGTCAATCCAAAGACGCTGGCGCAAACTAGCGCTTACGAACCCCTCAACTACCAAAATCGAGTCAGCAACACTTTGGGCTTTAGTCGTTACAGCAATCACAGGACTTGTTTCGCTTGTTCCCAACATTGTTAGTTATCCGCTCAGTTGGGCTGGAAGCGGCGGAAAATACCACCCAGACATGTTGTTTTTTGAGGCACTTTCAACTTCGTTAACGAAATTTGGTGCGCAAGGCTCCATATTCAGTCCCGGAGAATCAATCCACTACCACTGGCTGGTGTACGCATGGACCGGGCAAATTGCTGAAACTGCTAACGCTGATCCGTTCGTGGCGCTCACAAGAGTTCTGCCATTTCTTGCAATCGCATCCTCATGTCTCCTCGCGATCGCTTGGGTGAGACGTTTAACAAGTGTGCCGTGGGCTCCAACCCTTGCTGTAGTTCTATTGATTTTTGGGGGTTACATCGGAGCAACATACGGCGCAATATTCAATTTTGATTCACCCTCGCAGTCACTTACCGCTGGATGGATTTTAGCTTTCGGTTATGGATTGGTCGTAGTCCTCAAGAACACTTCAGGGAGCATCAAGTCATCGCTCGGTGAATTTACGATCATCGCCTTAATCATGTTCGGGCTATCGGGTGGCAAGATCAGTTCGGGAGTAATCGCGCTGGCAGCATTACTCTTCACCACGCTTATTGCAGTTCTGCGCAAAGAGCCATGGGCGAAATTTGCATTAATTGCCTCTGTTCTGTCCTCCTGTGTGTTCATTGCGACCTACATAGTGGTCGTCTCGGGATCAGCTGATCCTGGCGGATTGAAATTTCTAAGTATTCTCAATCGCGCATCCAGCGTTCAAGGGTTGAATCCAATTTCCGGAAATATCGGAATTATTCTCGGCACAGCAATCCTCGTGCTTGCAATCGTTGCTCGCTGGGCTGGGCTTGCTTGGTTTTGGTCGTCGCCAAAAATGCGTTGGGATCCTTCGATCGTTTTTGGCACGGGTCTTGTCATCGGTGCAGTTATTGCGCTACTCGCCCTGAGCAGCGGCTTAAACGAAACCTGGTTTGCGCTCGCTGCATCTGCCCCACTGGCCGCGATATCAGCCGCTGGAGTAGCTGAGGCTGCCAAAGACCTATCCATCGACCAGCTTAAGAATTCAAAGGCACTACTGATTGTTCTGCTGAGCGCAGCTTTTGTCTTCTTCATTGTTGGCGGGTTGTGGCTCACTGGTGCTTCCGGTGGAAATGTTTGGGTCGGCACATCGCGTTGGCTTGCGCCCATTCTTGGAGTGCTCGTCACTCTGGTGTTTGCATTCGTTATTGCAAAGCGTAAGCACTCACCATTGAGCCTTGCTCGCAGCTTCCTTGGATATTCGATCATAATTTTGGTTCTGGTATCGGCTCCAGGAAGACTTCTTGGATTCGGTTCTGGACAAGTAGGTGCGCAGCCTGGTCTGAGCAACGAGGCTTTTGGTCCGCTTATTCCTTTTGTTGAAAGCCTCGACCAGGCTGGGTCACTTGCATGGAGCGACAATGATGTCGCCGCTGCGAAATGGTTACAGGTTCACTCACAAGACGATGAACTTGTCGCCACAAACATCACGCTTGGAGCTTTTGTGCCTGCTCTCACTCAACTACCAACCTTTGTGTCGGCCATGAGTTATCAAGGGATCTATGGCGCACCAAACATGGTGCAGTCATTGATTGATCGCGAAGCCGAGTCTTGGAATTTCATCAATAGTCCAAGTGTTCAAACAGTCTCACCACTGTGCACAGCACAAGTGAAATGGGTTTGGGTTGATCCTGCGCGCACAGGACAACGTGAATGGGCGCCATACGCACTGAAAGCCTTTGAAAATGATGCAGTGACTTTACTTAAATTGAATCCGAAATACTGCGCTGGTCAATAACTGATTTTCGCATAACGAATCGCATTAGTGACGTCACGCTGAAGCCGACGACGAAACCAGCAACGGTCAATCCAGCCAGAGTGGCCAATAACGTATTCCACACCACAACGGAACACACTGCGATGAGTCCCATCGTGACCAACCCGGCAAAAACTCCCGCTCGGCCACGACGCTTCGTTAGCGACGAAACGAGTGGGATACACAAAAGTAAGAATGCTGCTTTATACGCCCAGCCAAACCCACCGATAAAGACGCTTGCGAGAAACACAGCGCTACCCGCTGCGCCAAGCATCGAGGGATAGACCAAGTTGCCAGGTGCGCTGAGTGCCAGAGCCACACCCCAAGCTGCTGCACAGAGCACCAGTAACGCAACTAGTACATCTCCGAGCTGGAATCCATTGGAAGGAAAAATTGAACCAACCATTCGGGCAACAACCGGAACACGGCCCAGTACGACGTAGTCACCAATTTCTGTCATGTTGGAATTTGACTGCATGCTGAACCGAAAGTTCGACCATGTCAGCAGGACATAACCAAAGGTTCCAGTCACCCAGGCAACGAAAACTATCCAGCCGCGACGAACTCGAAGAACGGGAAGAAGCATGACGCCCATGGCGAATGGGTAGTACTTCCAGGTTCCTAGCACCCATATTCCGACAGCTAGTAACGCCCAGACCCAAAGGCTTGGCCAGCGGCGAACAATGAATACACCCACAACTGCTACCCAAATGAGTACAACATCGACGTTGCCCCGCTCAAGCAACAAGAGCCAAGGCGCACCGAGCGCCGCCACAACTAGTACGACTTGTCCAAAACCTGAAGACTGTCTGGCTAACCACACCAAGCACAGAGACGAGACTGCCATCGCTGCAACACCTAGGGCTAACACGTGTGAGAAAGAGAAAATTCCAAACGGGATGTTATTGAGCCACAACATTCCCGGGCCATAAATCGCAGCATCCGTTAAACATCCATTGTTGTCAACAAAGACATTAAAACCTGATGCGTCGCAATCAATACTTCGAAGCACGAGCGCTAGATCCCAAAACCGTTCAATTCCCTGCGGTATTCGAAGCCCTCGATATAAGGCTGCAGCTGTGTTTGGATTTCCGAAGCTCAAGATAGCCAAAGGCACAATGGCAAAGAAAAAGGACAGCCCGCCAACAAGCCACGCGAAATGCCGATGGAGATCGAGTGAGAACTGGCGAGTAAAGGCCGCAAATCCAAAAATCACGAGTAGAACGCACAGAGCTGTGAGTGCGGGAGGAACGTAATTCGCTGGTGCTTGCAGAGTTGCATCCTGCCCAGTACGCAAGACTTGGCCAATAATTATGGCCAACAAGACCGAAGTCGCAATTGATAGCGCTCGAACAACCCTGGTCAACGAAGTTTTACCCACGAACCGGGATACTAGCCGTGTGTCGCCACTTGTCTCTATTGTCGTACCCGTCTTTGATGGGATGCCTCATCTCGTGGCTCTTACTGAATCTCTCTTGGGTCAGACTTACCCTCACCTAGAAATAGTTTTTAGCGAAGGTGGAGGTAGCGACGGTTCTCTCGACTACCTTTCGACCCTCACTGATGAACGCATCCGTTTGATCACTCAACCCAAGGGAACGACGGCGGCTCAAAATTGGACTGAAGCGACTAGAGCCGCCAAAGGCGATTTCATCAAATTGGTCTGTCAGGACGATCTCTTGGATGCTCGCTCAATTGAGTATCAGCTCGCAGATTTACAAACGCATCCAACTGCAGTGATGGCTATCGGTCAGCGAAATATTGTTGATACTCACGGCAAAGTGATCTTCCGTAATCGCGGCTGTCAGCGACTGTCTTCAGGTCTTAACTCTGGTGAGAAAGTTATTCGCAGGGCCTACTATGAAGGCACAAACGTGATCGGTGAGCCGGTTGCTGTGCTTTTTGAACGCGACGCACTTCTGCGCGCCATGCCTTGGGATGACGCTAATCCGCTTGTTCTTGATCTTGTTTGCTACGAAAAAGTAGCACTCAACGGTGACGTCGTCGTGCGCAAGGAAGCCGTGGGCGCTTTTCGAGTGAGCACCAGTTCTTGGTCAACACGCTTAGCTAAAGTGCAGTTGAAGCAATACCAAAGTTGGCAGAAGCAATATTCAGGCTCGGCGCAGTATCCAGTTTCGGGACTAGATAGGTTGCGTGCACGCTTCGGGGTTCACTTACACACAAGCTTGCGACGGAGCGCATATTTGTGGCTCCGTGTAAATCGTTCGTTCCATAGCGCAGGCGAATAGAGCGAAAAATCTTTCTGTCCACAGGCTCAAGGGCCTAGTCTGAAGGAAATAGGTCAGGCTCTGGCGACAGTTGAGGTGACAACCAGACCATCAAGTCAGTTTGCTTGATGAATAAAGCGGCCAGACGAGCAAGATCTCGGGTCACCTCGCCTAGAATCGCGAAATGCCTTCGTTCAATGTCCAGGAATCTGCCCCACTGAGTATCAGTGTGGTCATTCCCGTCTACCGAGGCGAAGACACCCTTCCCGGCCTCATGGCTGAGTTAGAACCGCTTACAAAAAAACAGCTCACGTCCTTGGGCCGAGCTTTTGTGATTAGCGAGGTGCTGCTCGTCTGGGATCGCGGCCCAGGCAAAAGCGACAACACCATCAGAGAACTCGCAGCCAAATACGACTGGGTGAAACCCGTCTGGCTTTCACGCAATTTTGGTCAACACGCAGCAACTCTTGCCGGAATGACCTCCTCAGGTGGCGATTGGATCGTCACGATGGATGAAGACGGGCAACAGGATCCGAAGTTCATCGCAAACCTGATCGATACCGCTTACGAACAAAGTGCCCAGCTTGTCTATGGCACACCTACGAGTGCTCCACCACATAGCGCAATCAGAAACCTCGGCTCGCGCACAGCCAAACGTCTGTTCACGAACGTATTGGCGGATTCAAAGTTTGCTGATTTCAATAGTTACCGCCTTGTGCTCGGTGAAGTCGGCCGATCCGTTGCCGCATACACGGGTAATGGCGTGTATCTAGATGTGGCGTTAAGTTGGGTGGTCGCTGATGTGACGACGTGCCCAGTAGTTGCTCGACAAGAAGGTCGAGCTGCTGAAAATTACAACTACCGTCGACTTTTTGCACACTTTGGCCGTCTTGTAGTTTCCAGCGGAACCAAACCACTGGCAATCGTGAGCTGGCTCGGCATCTTCTTCGTTCTCATTGGCGGAATCGTGAGTATTTGGGTGTTGTGGCAGCGCTTTGTTGGGGATCTTGCCGTAACCGGATGGGCCAGTACCTTCGTTGCGCTCATGGTGATTGGAGGTGCGATTCTTTTGAGTCTTGGGATCGTCGCTCAATACGTTGGTGCCGCTACCAATATGAGTTTGGGTAAACCTCTTTACGTCGTGGTTCGCGATCCAGCAAGCACTTTTGATCCTCGCAGTACCGATCCCAAGAACTAACTGTGCTTACTTGGATCGTCGGCTCCGGCGGCTTGCTCGGCAGTGCTCTCGTCAAGCAGACAACCAACCTTTTTCAGGCACCAACGTTTTCTTGGGGCGAGCCCGAATTACTCAAAAGCGAATTCGATACAGCAATTCGCAAGTTTAAAGAGCAGGCACACACCAATGAATGGTGCGTCATTTGGGCAGCCGGCAGCGCAACCACATCCACATCTGAGGTTGAAACTGCAAAAGAACTTGCTGCATTCACGTATTTCACTCAAGCCCTCACCGCGAATGCCCCAGAAAACCGAGGAGCCTTTTTTCTCAGCTCATCAGCTGGTGGCGTGTACGCGGGATCAACTAACCCACCCTTTTCAATGAAAACGGAACCCGCCGCCCTCAGCGCATACGGAGAGCTCAAGATCGCACAGGAAAAACAAGCAATTTCCGCACTTGACGGCAAATGTGACGTACTCATCGGGCGTATTGCAAATCTCTATGGACCTAGTCAAAACTTAGAAAAACTTCAAGGGCTGATTTCACGACTGGCACTTTCTGCAATCACGAAAGAGCCCATCACAATGTTTGTTTCACTTGACACTATGCGGGATTACATTTACACCGATGATGCTGCTCGCGTGATTCACAGCAAGATACGTCAAGCGATG
>CANJCG010000033.1 GCA_947472655.1 Actinomycetota bacterium | reverse complement strand
GTCAACAACGCCTGGGCGCCACCAAAGAATCATTGGGCAGTCGATTGGCCATTCTGGGCCATCGTGGCTGGCACAGTTTTGGGCACCATCTGCATGTGGTGGGGTGTGAAGGGAATCGCCAAGGGTCATATCGGACGCTTGATGGTCGGGGCGCTTCTTTCTTCACTGATCATTTTGGTTGCCTTCATTGCGCAGATCGTTCAGTTGTCGACGTTCCCTTTTGGTCCAGCCGATGGCGCCTACGCTTCAGCTACCTTTTGGCTAGCAATCGCAACGGCTATCCACTTGTCGCTGCTCACCTTCTTGACAACCGCGATTGTGGGACGCACCCGCGCCGGACGCATCACTCCTAATAATCATTCACACGCTCGTCTTGTTGCGATGTGGATGACGTACGTCTGTGTGGCCGCACTCTTGGGTGCTGTCTTTACGACCGTCATGAAGGAAAGCCCTAACCAGAACGCGCCATCCTTCGGTACATTCCAGGAGTGAATTGGCGAATAGGGACCCGGCTTTGGTCGGGACTCTTGGTTTTGGTGGTGCTGTTTTTGGCTACTGGGCTTCTTGTTGTTCAGCAGTACCCTGGTTTGCCCACTCCCCCAGCAATGACCACGTGGAGTTTGCCTGCCTTTCGTTACACCCGCGATCTGGCATCCATGTTCACCTTGGGCGCTCTTGTCGTTGGCGCTTTCCTCATTCCTGGATCTTCACGTCGAGTGCTGAATTGGGCTTGGGGTTGGGCAACGATCTGGTTCCTCACCCTTGCAGCCTTGCTCATTTTCACAATCTCAGACGTAGAAGCCATCTCCATTTTTGACGCACTGAACCCAAATACCTGGTGGCAGTTTCTGGCCTCGTCCTATGTCGGGCGTGTATTCGCCTTCCAATTCCTTGCCGTCGGTATCGCTTGGGTTTTCTTGGCCTTACTACAACGTATGCCTGCATTCGTCACGAAAGTTGCTGGCACCTGCTGTGTTGTCATCGCTTGTGGAGCACCCGCCTTCTTGGGTCACGGTGGCTTCACTGGCGAGCATGTGTCTATGACGATCAGCTTGGCTATCCACATCGCAGCGGTATCGCTGTGGGTGGGCGGACTCGCAGTTGTCGTTGCTCTTCTCCTTATGGATGCAACGATCGCCCCGGCGCTCCTCCCCCGATTTAGCCTGATGGCGCTGTGGTGCGTCATCGTGCTCGCCGAAACCGGCCTACTCAATGCATCGCTGCGCGAAAGTTCGATTACGGCTTTTGTGAGCACCCTCTACGGATCATTCATCCTCCTGAAGGCAACCTTGCTTGGTTGGCTTATCTACTTCGGCTGGATTCAGCGCACTAAAGCTCTGCCAACCTTGAAAACGTCAGGGCAATCTCGTGCACTCGTTATCCGCTTCGCAGGAACCGAATTCCTTCTGATGGCGACGGCAATCGCGATATCCATCACAATGTCTCGCCTTGGCTTCGAGACACCTGCGACGAATTTTAGTACCTTCACCCCTCTTGCCATTCTTACCCTCGCGCTCCTAATCCCCGCACTCATCGACACTGCACTTAAGCACCGCACTCAACCTGCGACCCCACGCACCGCTCGACTCGCGAACTTACTGCGCAACTACCCAGAGATACCTTCGATGCTCATGCTCGTTATGGTCGTGGAAACAGCTGGCCTTGAGATCCCTGTTTCCTTGTTCGGTGCCAACGCAGGAACGCTCATCAGTTCCCTCCTGCTTCTTGTGGCTGGATGGCTGTGGTTCATCTCAATCAACGGACCTCGACGTCTCACCGGGATCATCCTGGTCATGATTGGTTTTCCGATCGCTTTGATCTTGAGCGAGGCCCTGTCAGATGCCTCAACTAGTTGGCAGCTCATGGTGCTCACGGTGATTGCAGCCGAATGCGTATTCGGCGCTCTCATTTTCACTGGATCAAAAGCCACCGCGGCAAAGAACGAGCCAACCCCTTTAGAGTCTTCCCATGTCTGAGCAAACACCCCCAGAGCCGCTCACGACAGAAGAAAGAAAAGCTAAAAGGCGCAAGGACTTTTGGCAACTTGATATCCCCCTAGTGATATCCACAACTTTGTGTACAACTTTTACTGTGATTGAAGTGCGCCGGGCGGCTGAAGGCGTCGGTCGAGCTTGGGCCTACAGCATCCAATGGCCACTAATTGGAATCATCTGCGTCTGGATTTGGCACAGGTACCGCACCGAAGGCAATGTGACCAAGGGTTTTACGAGTAAGTGGAAAGCGAATCTTCAAAAACTTGAAGACGAAGTAAAAGAAGTCGATCACCTCATCGAGCAAGCGCAGCCAAAGATTGATGATACTGACCCGGAACTTCAAGAATGGCGCGAGTACGTAGAAGATCTGCATCGCCGGGAACCCCCTGGCGGCCCAAGCATCGCCTCGCCATAAACAGTCAGAGATCCGCCACGGAGCAGGCTTCATTGCGGCCCTGGACCAAAGTGGTGGCAGTACGCCTCACGCATTGGAACTGTATGGAATCGACCCAGCTAGCTACACCAATGAAAATGAGATGTTCAACCTCATGCACCAGATGCGCAGTCGAATCACCACAAGTCCGAGTTTCACAGGCACACAAATCGTGGCGTCGATTCTTTTCAAGCGCACAATGGAAGATCAAATCGAAGGAATATTTACTGCTGACTACCTATGGCAAAAGAAGCAAGTCGTTCCCTTTCTAAAAATCGATAACGGTTTGACCGATAAAAACAACGGTGTCCAACTCATGAAACCAATTCCTGAGTTAGTGGATTTGCTTGACCATGCCAAGCATCATCGGATTTTTGGAACCAAGATGCGTTCCCTCATTCACGAAGCCGATATCGTGGGCATCAATGAGGTCGTAGAACAACAATTCATGACAGCTTCACAAGTTTCCAGAGCCGGACTCATCCCGATCATTGAGCCAGAAATTGAAATTCATAGCCCAGAAAAAGGGCATGCTGAGGAACTTCTTCGAGATGCTTTAGCTGCACAACTGGACATGCTCGATGCTGAATCTGCTGTGGTACTAAAACTTACGCTGCCAAATATCGACAACTTTTATCGGGAACTCATCGATCATCCGCGAGTGCTCCGGGTTGCAGCGTTGTCAGGTGGCTACAGCCGACAACAAGCCTGTACCCTCCTCCATCGCAACCGCGGAATGATTGCAAGCTTCTCAAGGGCGCTGACTGAAGGATTGCGTGTAGATCAAGCTGATGAAGAATTCAATCGCTTACTCTCACATTCGATCGAAAGCATCTACTCTGCTTCGATCTCCTAGCTGACAAGAGCTGAAGCTTGCACCCACTGCAGCCGCATGCCCAAAGTGTCTTCTTGGTCAGTGACCGCCAAAAGCTCAGTTTGTTCCTGAACGCGGATTCCCGCGGCCGCCAAACGAACACATGTGTCTGCTAGATCAGGCACGGAAATACACCAAGAATGCAACGTATCGCGGGAAGTGTCGGCAGCATCGCGCTTCAGAAGTCTGATGACTACATCATTAATACGTACATCAATGAGTTCTTCCCCTGCATTTCTGGGCAGCCCCACGACCTCTGACGTTTCAATGACGGCGCTGAGAATTTCTGCTGCCTTCACTGGATTCGCTACAGACATCGTGAGCCAGCCCAACTGGGCACCCTTAACGACACTGTCTTCACGAACAGGCATGACCATACCGGGATTGTCTCGAGGGTCATGTGTGAATTCAGTGTCGGTTAACTCGATGAGCAACCCTGCAGTGTCTGCTGGATGCATGAAGAAATGCCGACCAGGAAGATCCACGCCAGTGATGCGGATTTCGTTACGTCGCAGCAAAATATCGGTTTTCCAGATGTCTTGGACAGTCCAAGCCACAGAGTGCAATCCCGATCCATATTTGGCAACGAACGAGCCCAACTGGCCAACATCGTCAACAGCAGCAAAAATACAAATGGGCGTGTGGCCCAACCAGATCATCTCTGAGCGCGCGCCCGATTCTTCGGAGACACCAGCAGCGTTGCTCCCGCCGCCGAATGGGATGCCTTGCACTTGTCGCATACCCGATTCGATGCGCACCGCGCCAAGAACTTCAGAGAGCCAGGTTGCATAGTTATCCGCCGGTCTGGCAGCCAGTCCGAGTCGGTGAAAGTGACCTGGTTGTACTGGTGCAGTTGGGACTGGTGATGCCTGGGTCATGAAAGCGCTCCTGTCAGTTTCGCAGAACCAAAGATTAGGCGTTATCCGCACCAAGCGTGGCCAGACCCACGTAATAGGGCTAAAGACCCTAGGAAATTCTTTGAAATATGGACATTCTTGAAGAGCGAATTGTTCGCCAATCATCGGGAGGTGCGCCATGCGCGCTAGAAACATGCATCACGCTGGAATCGGAGCTATTCCCTTGGTGGTGGCAGTTGATTTTCTCGAATCCCGAATTTGGAAGTTGGAGCACGTCACGGATGAGGCTGGCCAGCGAATTACCGCAGCTACCCCATGGGGGATTCACAAGCTGCATAGTAAAAAAGTTGACGCTGTCGAGATGTATTCCTTGAAGGCTGATCCAGAATATTGGTCTGCCCTTGCCAGCGAGGTTTCGGCTGCAACAGACATTGTTTTATTGGGTCACGGCAAAGGTAAAGCCAATGCCAGTCACCTCTTTGCTGGCTACCTCGAGAAACATCACAAAGACATCGCCCACCGCATTCAGGGGGAGATCCGTTGCGATATCGATTCGATCACTGACGCCCAGCTGGTTCAGATCGGTCGAGACTTCTTTGAGCGACTTGACGTGTTGCCGTAGTCGCGCAATAGAAAGCCTTCCTGTCTTACAACACTTTGGATAGGAAGGCTTTCGTACGTTCATGTTGGGGATTGCTCAACACATCACGTGGACGACCCGTTTCAACCACGATGCCATCGTCCATAAATACGAGGTTGTCTCCGACTTCACGGGCAAAACCCATTTCGTGAGTGACAACGATCATGGTCATGCCGTCGACGGCAAGTTGACGCATTACGTCTAGGACTTCACCCACGAGTTCAGGGTCGAGAGCCGACGTGGGCTCATCAAAAAGCATGAGTTTTGGTTCCATCGCTAATGCGCGTGCAATAGCAACTCGCTGCTGCTGCCCACCTGATAGTTGACGTGGATAAGCGTCTGCTTTCCCCACCAGTCCCACTCGATCCAGGAGTCTCATCGCGCGATCCCGCACTTGGGCAACCGGCTCTTTACGAACCCGAACGGGTGCTTCCATCACGTTTTGCATGACGGTCATGTGCGGAAAAAGATTGAATCTCTGAAATACCATACCAATTTCGCGGCGCTTTTTTGATGCATCGCGATCTTTGAGTTCATAGAGTTTGTCACCGTGTTGGCGGTATCCGACGAGTTCACCATCAACCGAGAGTCGGCCACTATCAACCTTTTCAAGGTGATTGATACAGCGCAAAAATGTGGACTTTCCAGATCCGGAAGGACCAACGATGCAAAAGACTTCGCCACGTTGTACTTCTAGATCAATGCCCTTGAGAACCTCTAAGGAGCCGAAACTCTTGTGGACACCTTCACTTTTCACCATAGGCACGTTCATCGCACTCCCCCATTGGCATCAAGAAGCGTCGAAGACGGCGGAGTCGGCGGCTCGGAGTGGAAACGGAAAATATTGCGACGTAACCGCTGCCAAAATGTCGGAGGTTTCACGTTGCTCGAGCCTCGCCCGTAGTGCCGCTCGATATAGAACTGACCGGTAGTGAGCACTGACGTCAAGATGAGGTACCAGATACTCGCCACGATGAGCAACGGAATTGTTTGGTATGTGCGCGCGTAGATCTGCTGCGTGTTGTAAAACAGTTCAGGCATAGCCACGACAGAAACCAATGAAGTGGTCTTGAGCATGCTGATGACTTCGTTACCTGTCGGAGGAATAATGACTCGCATCGCCTGGGGCAGCACGATTCGTCGCATTGTTTGAGCGCGACTCATACCCAAGGCTGACGAAGCTTCAACTTGGCCTTCATCAACTGACTGGATGCCTGCCCGAGAAATTTCCGCCATGTAAGCAGCCTCGTTCAGGCCCAGCCCAAGTAGGGCCGCTACAAAAGGCGTGATGACGGAGTTTGTGTCCCAAGAGACAAATGTTGGTCCAAATGGAATTCCTAGTGAAATATTTGGTACTAAGACAGCCAGGTTGAACCAGAAGATTAATTGAACAAGCACAGGTGTGCCGCGGAAGAACCAGATGTAGCCGTAGGCAACATTGGAGAGCAGCGGATTTGGTGACAACCGCATTACTGACAGAAGTACGCCCAAGCCGATGCCAGCAACCATCGCGACAACAGTGATCCAGATGGTTGCCCAGACACCCCTGAGAATCATGTTGTTAAACAGATTCTCGGCAATCACATCCCACTCAAAATTGGGGTTCGTCACCGCCATGTTGATGAACATTGCAACTAACACGAGGATGACCCCCGTGGCTACCCATCGTCCACGGTGGCGCACAGGTATGGCCTTGATCGACTCAGGGTGCAACTGCTGTGTCACTTCATGCTCCTACCTGTGGCTCGCGATGTACTGAGAAAAAGCGATGGTGGGCGCCACCGAAACGGCGCCCACCATCATTGCAAATCAAACCTTTGGATTCACTTCCGAGGTTGTGATCACACTGGTTGACAGGTTGTACTTGTCAGCGATCTGCTGGTAGGTACCGTTGTCGATCAACTTCTGGAAGGCAGCCTGCAAGGCCGGAGCCAAATTGCTGCTCTTAGCAGTAAGAGCGCCGAGAATTACCGGATTAAGAAGTGGGCCAGCCGGCACTTCAAACTTTCCTTTTGACTTCTCAGCGACATCAGCCGCGTTACCGCTGTCAGAAATGAGAGCATCCACGCGACCGCTTTGAAGCGCGATAGGCATTTGATCGGATGCAGCGATCACAGTGATCGATGCTTCTGGCTTGCCCGCTTCCTTGCATGCTGCATTGAGCTGCGGCGCTGAGACAGTCTCTTGGGTGCTGCCCTTAAGGACGCCAACCTTGGTTCCACAGATTGATAGGTCCAACGCAATGCCCTTTGGATTGCCCACTGGCACGACACCAGCATCGCCTGAATTGAGGTAGGAGGCGAAGTCAACTTGCTTCAGCCGTTCAGCATTCACTGTGAACGATGAAATTCCGGCGTCATAGCGCTTACTGATGACCGATGGAATGATCGAATCAAAGGAAGAGTTTTTGAACTCAGGGGTGAGCCCCATCAGCCCTGCTGCTGCAGTAGCCAAGTCAATGTCAAAACCAGTGAGCGTGGTGCCGTCAGCTTCGGTGTATTCAAAGGGTGGGTAACCCAGTTCTGTGCCGAAAGTGATGACCCCGTCAGCAGCGATAGCTGCTGGCACGAGTGCCACAACTGCTGCGTCAGAGCCACCAGTAGGTGTAGCAGCTGCATCAGTGGAGCTTGAATCGCTGCCCCCGCATGCAGAAAGCGTGAGCGACAGCGCGGTCGCCAAGACGGCAAAAGCACCGATATGGCGCCTATTTATTGCGAGCATGAACCCCTCCTTCGTACGAACGAGCACCATGCTCGAACTGTGTGACTTACGTAGTGCAGTTTTATTTTTTATTGTCGAGCAATTCGGCAGCGATTAATTGCGCCATGATTCTTCGCGATTTCGCGATGCCCTCATCTTGCGCAATCAGCACGTCCGTTTCATCCTGTGGGCGCGACTGTAGGCCAATTTCTTGCAGTTCGAGAGCAACTTTGTCCTCGACGAGCACCGTGGCGAGTCCTTCGACCAGTTCCTGGGTCGCCGATTTCTGGTCAATCCCGAAATTCCTGGAAAATGCGTAGAAATAGTGAGAATTCTTCGCATCAATCGGGGTGATCCCATTCATGACTTTTATGAGGAAACCCTCTTCGCGAGGGCGCCCCATCCCGGTAATACCTGAGTGCAGGGCATGAAAGCTAGGGGCATAGAACTTCGTGCAATGAAAACGGTCGTATAAACCTTCTGTTTTCATCGTTTTTGCGTAGAGCGGCGGGGCCTGGACTGCTGGCATAAGCCGATCAACGCTGATCAGATTCCCATCAACCTCAACAGTCACCCCATGCTGATAGATGTAATCGTCACCCACCGTCGAAGTATGGATAAAGGACTCGTGAGTGAGGTCTAAGAGATTGTCGTGAATGAGATCTGCTCGGCAGGCGAAATGAAAACTATGGGTCACTGTGGCCCAGGCCGGATCGCTCATCCAATGAGTGTCTGGGACCAGCGACTCATCGGCCTTGGCCGCATCGCCCGTCCAAACCCAGATCCAGCCGTCCTTTTCCACAAGAGGGAAAGCTCGAACTTTTGCCCGCTTTGGAATGATTTCTTGGGCTGGAATACGCACACATGTGCCAGAGCAATCAAACTGAAAGCCGTGATAGCCACATTCCAAATTATCGTCGACGACGCGGCCAGCCGAAAGCGGGAATCCGCGGTGCGCGCATCGATCTTCTAAGGCGACCGCACTCCCGTCGGACTTGCGGTACAAGGCCATGGGAATTTCACAAATCACCCGACGGGAGGGTTCTTTGGTCACTTCGGACGTCCATCCAGCCACATACCAAGCATTCAGGACGAACATGAACCCTCCATTGCGCATTTGTTACTCACATAATTCCGGCCTATTGGGAATCTCGCAACGTGGGGGTATCCACCACCCCTTTGAAGCTTTTGGCGTTCATCACCCACATATGTGGCGAATCCAGCGGCTGGGTCAAAGCGACGGGCAATCACTTCTCCCTAATGCACGTACTCCCTAATGAATATGCGGAGCAATGTTCTCGTTGAAATCTTGATAACGGTCTTTGGATTCCACGATCGAATCTGTCCATAAGTCAGCAAGAACCCAGTTGACTCCGATGCTCCCGAGCTCGCCAATCGCATCGATTTTTTGCTCCGCGCTCGCACCTGAACTCGGATCCATCAATGGTGTCGATGCTTGAACCGAAATCTCGTCCATCGATCGCCCGTTGGCCTCGACTAGCACCCGAAGCGCGGCTAGCGCTTCCTTTAGATCGCCCACGGTTTCTATGTTCTTCGTGCGAGCAGTTTTGGAAAGGACGGATGAACCCATCATTACTGACCAGCCCTGACCCCACGCGGCAAGACGGCGCATCGTGAGATTGCTGTTTCCGCCAAGCCACAGGGGCGGATGTGGAAGTTGAATGAAACCTGGCTTCACTATTTGATCGAGCGAGTCATAGCCCGGGCCTTTGTGCGTGATGGCCCGATTGCCGCCGGCTTTCTTTATCACTTCAATCGCATCGTCGAAAATCACATTTCGATTCTCGAAATCAACACCAAGCGCCGCATATTCCGAGCGTAGGTAACCAGCGCCAAAGATGAAGGTCGCGCGGCCGCCTGAGAGCACGTCAACCGAAGTCATCCCAGAAAGAGTCAAGAGTGGATTTCGGTACGGCAAAACAATGAGGTGCGAGAACAGTTCCGTCTTCTTAGTCACAGCCGCCGCGAAGGAAAGCATCGCATAGGGATCGAAGGCCTCGTGTCCTCCGTTTTCCAACCACTTCTGCGATGGTGCCGGATGATCAGTGATACCGAGTCCGTGAATCCCCATGAGTTCCAAGTGCTGCATCACAGAGATGATGTTTTCAGGCTTGATCCACTCGCCGCCCAGATCAGATCGAACTGGATAGTCAGTGATGAACTTCATGGATATTCCTTCGGGTAATGGGGCTGTGAAAATCAAACTCAGTGAATTTCTACTTAGATGTCAAGACGGCGCTGAGTTCTGCGCCCGTAAATGGACCAAGTTTTGGCTCATCATTGGCGAAGCGATAAAGGGCAACAGAGAAAATTGCCTTCAGCGCAGAACTGATGAGAATGCCGAACAGAATGATGAAAACCCCCAGTGCTATCACCGCAACAGCTGCAGGACCTGAGATGTTGGCAAGCATGAACCCGCCAACCACAATCAGCACACCTGGAATGATGATGAGTGCAACACCCAGACCAATGCGTACTCCGCCCGTGACCTGGGTTCCCCACTTTTCTTTTACAATATGAGCGGACTTCTTGATCGCGGGGATTGTTGATTCACCGCCAAGCATGATGCATGGCGTTACGAAGAAGGTAATGATCGACCAGGCCGCAGCCCCAGCGGCTGCAACAAAATTGGTGATTAGGGCTCCAATGCCACTACCACCCTCGCTACGAATCGCACCCAAGATTGAACTAACGATTGCCCTGATTATGGACCACGTAAAAAGCGGTCCGAGTCGACCAAAAGCTTTGGAAAATCCATAACCCAACGAAGACTCCCGGCCTGCAAGTTCTTCATCGATGGAAGCGACCAACGCAGCGCCGGCGATCACGAAGGCAAAGTTAATAAGAACCAAGCCAAGAAATCCGATCACCCAAACGAGCCACATGACGCCCAGCGCAACGGCTACTCCCATAAGTAGCCCTGACAGCGCTATCGGCACGATCGACAGGATGAGCCCAAGAATCGGAAACCATAAAAAATATCGATTTGATCTGAGAAGCGCCCAGCACTTCTTGCTCAATGTCCGACCATCTGCCCATTTACCCATGAAGGCAATCTAGAGAGTTGCCACCGCTAGGGGCAAGCTCTTGCGATTGACTCCCCACCTTCAATCCCTCCTTATAAACTTCTTCTCAGGCGAGCACCATTCCCCTTTTGTCAGGTACCTGCAGTGGCTGGTCCCTGATATGCAATTCTTGGCGCACTCGATCCGCCAAGGAGCCCTTTTCATGACTCAAAAGTTCAGCCTCCGTCACCGTTTGCGCTACCGCTTCGACAATGCCCTTTCTAAAGGCATCTGGGCAGTCTTGGCCTGGCTCGGCCTCCTAACAGTTCTCTTCATAGTGCTGATTTCAATCATCATTACCGCCATCGGAATCGGACCCAATGACGAGCCAACAAACTTCTTCGAGGCCATCTGGTTAACGATCTCGCGCTCACTAGATGCCGGAACCTTCACCGGGGATCAGGGCAATCAATTTCGACTCACGAGCCTGTTCGTCACGTTAGTAGGCATTTTTCTCGCCGCCACAATCATCGGGTTAATCTCTGCCGGAATTGATAGTCAGATCGAATCACTCAGGCGCGGCAAATCACTTGTTGCTGAAACAGGCCATTCTTTGATTATTGGTCGAAGCGAAGAACTCATTGCCATTATTTCAGAACTTATCGAGGCGAACCTCAGTGAACGCGGTAAAGCAATCGCGATTCTCACCCCGGATGATCCAATCGAAGTGAATGACGATATTCGCAGTTTGATCACGGACTTTAAAACGTCACGTGTAGTTGTCCGTAGTGGCAAAGCAACACGCATTAATGACTTAGCGCAACTCAACCCAGCCAGTGCACGTTCAATTATCGTGTTGCGAGGCGAAGGCGAATCAGACGCACACGTGGTCAAGGTGGTTCTCGCCCTAGCCCAAGTCCTCCCGCCTGGTTCCCAAACTCCTGTCGTCGTTCAAATCGAAGACTCAGACACAGCCCTGGCCTTGCGCGAAGCCATCGAACTCAATGTTCTTACTGTCACACCTCGCGAAGTGATCGCCCGGATCAGTGCGCAGGTTTCGCGGGCTTCCGGTCTCGGTGTGATTTATCAAGAACTTCTAGATTTCGAAGGGGACGAGATTTACTTCACCCCGATTACCGATAACTATCTAGGTAAAACTTGTGGTGATTTACTCCTTGCGAGCAGCACTGCCACAATTATTGGAATCAGAAGCGCGGCAGGCGAAATTCTGCTCAACGCCCCATCAGCACGAGTTCTCGTTCACGGAGATTCAGCTATCGGGATTGCGGAAGATGATTCAACATTTGCGCTCGACCTTCCAGTAAAAGTCCGCAATGCCGATTCTGCTCGCACTTTGCAGCCCACTGAAAAGAAGTTAGAGCGCACGTTGATTGTTGGTTGGAGCGATCTCACTCCGCTGATTGCCGAAGAAATTGATACGCACGTAGCGCCAAACTCAGAGCTCCATGTGTTGATTGATGCAGAGCATCATGACTCTCAAGAGGTCAACGATGCAGTCAAGCTGGTCAACCAAAGCGTGGTGGTTCAGCATGGAAATTCAATAAGCAAGAACGACTTAGGAAGAGTTTTAGATCAAGGACCCTTCGACCACATTCTTTTATTATCAGAGCGCAGTGACTACGAAGCAGAAGAAGCGGACTCTCGAACACTGCTTTCGCTTATGCAACTACGCGCGCTCACTAGGGATACCCCTAATGCAGAAAACATCACTGCTGAATTAATGGATCCGAGCCACGTTGATCTCGGCGGAAAGCAAACGAGTCACGATTTCATTGTGAGCCAAAAACTGATCAGCCTCCTGATGGCACAATTAAGCGAGAGTCCTCATTTATCGGCCGTTTTCTCTGAACTCTTTGACTCCGGTGGCGTGGTGGTTGCCCTTCATCCGGTTGAGCGTTACCTAGACATGGGGAAACACACCTTTGAAGATGTGATCGTTGCTTGCCGTGACCTTGGCGTAACGGCGATTGGTTATCGATCAGCTGATGCTCTGGACGATCCTTTAGCTCTGAGTGGCGGAATTCGAGTAAATCCTCGCAAAGCCCAAATGATCGAATTCAAGCCTGGTGACACCTTGGCTGTTATTTCCACAAACTAAACACGCTCTAGAAGAAACCGACTTACTTTCCTGGGTCAGTTATATTCCCTCCCATGGATACGTTTTTGGGATTCCCTACATGGTTGATTATCGGCATTTGCGTCTTGGTGCCAGTGGTTGTCTGCCTGATCATCGTCCCTCTGGTCATTTCGGGAAAGTACAAAACCCAAGCTGAAGACGACTCCGTCATCGGGCCATCCGCGGCTTTCCTTGGTACAGCATTCACCCTGCTCCTCGCCTTTGTCATTGTGAATGTGTGGTCTGCTGAATCCGCACGCGAGGAAGCCCTTTTCCGCGAATTTTCCCAAGTCGAAGACATCATGCTTGAGGTTTCTGTTATTGATCCTGCGATGGAAAAAGAGTTCCATGAATCATTGCAAACGTACGTCAATAGTTTGATCGCGAAGGAAATTGAGGTGAGCCCACCCATCGGTGGTGACGACGAAACCAATAGCGCGTTTCAGGCCTTCCTCAAAGTTGTGGACAAGAGTCAGGTCGAACTTTCAGCTGACAATACCAAGGCCACTGAAGCAAACGGTCTCTTCACCGAAGTTCAGCAACTCATCTCCGAGCGCCAAACTCGCGTCAATAGTGGTGGTGCACACCTAGATGTAATTTTCGTAGCAATTATGGCGTTACTCGGACTCATGACCGTGATCCTCGTCTCATTGCTTCCGGCAACTTCCTCGAAGAAATCTAAATGGGTCCAGAGCCTGTCGGTAGCCATAACGACTGGTCTCATAATGTCGATGGTCTTTTACATATCCTCTGTTGGCTATAGCCATAGGGCTGAACAAGGGCAAATTGAAAGAATTCTGGAACTCTTCAGTAAATAAGTTCGTTAGTTAAGGATATTTCCAAACTGGCTTCCAGATCATACGAGGTTGTGCTGAGATGTCCTCATGAAATATACCCACCTTGGACGTACTGGCCTTTCCGTGAGCAAGTTGTGCCTAGGCACGATGAACTTTGGCCCACAAACCAGTGAACCTGAAGCCTTTGAAATCATGGATCATGCCCACGAGGTAGGGATCAACTTTTTCGACACAGCGAATGGTTACGGCGGCCCGGGCAATCAGGGCCTGACAGAAACCATTATCGGTAATTGGTTTGCCCAAGGTGGTCAGCGACGTCACAAGACCGTGATCGCAACCAAGCTCTATGCCTCAATCGGCGACTGGCCAAATGATGGAAAGCTTTCAGCTTTGAATATCCGGCGCGCCTGCGATGCTTCTTTGAAGCGCTTGCAAACTGACTACATCGATATCTACCAAATGCACCACATTGATCGACGCACTCCTTGGGAAGAGATCTGGGAAGCGATGGAGATCTTGCGTCAGCAGGGCAAGATTATTTATGTTGGATCTTCCAATTTCGCTGGCTGGCACATCGCTCAAGGTCAGGAAGCTGCGCGTCGTCGTAATTTCTTGGGACTCTCAAGCGAACAGTCGCTTTACAATCTTCTAGAACGCACAGTTGAACTTGAAGTGCTACCAGCAGCTGAGTACTACGGCTTGGGTGTTATCCCTTGGTCACCATTACAAGCAGGACTCCTGGGCGGCATCATCAAGAAGCAGAAATCTGGCGATATCGGCCGGAGTTCGGTTCAGCGAACAAATGATCGTTTAGAGGCTATCCGCCCGACTATCCAGGCTTGGGAAGATTTCTGCGAAAAACGTGATGAAGATCCGGCCGATACCGCACTTGCATGGCTTCTTCATCAGCCAGCAGTAACCGCCCCAATCATTGGGCCCCGCACCTTGGCTCAGCTAGACGGTTCATTGCGTTCACTCGCTATCACTCTTGATTCGGCAGCACTTGCTGAACTAGATGTGCTGTTCCCTGGGCCTGGTGGCAAGGCTCCCGAAGCCTACGCCTGGTAATTCGCCCGCTGTCGCGATAACCAGGAGCGGTCGCGTACCTTCACCTCATGCATAAGTTTGTCGGGTTTATTCAGGCAAGTCATGCTGCCCCGACGGGTGCCGTAACGATCGTCTT
>CANJCG010000032.1 GCA_947472655.1 Actinomycetota bacterium | reverse complement strand
CCGTCGTCTAGTCCAGGACCGATCAAGAACGTCGTTGCGCCGGTGATTTCATCTCCATGCATGACGGCCCATTGGACAGGAGCCGCACCGCGCAAAGCAGGCAGAATGGAAAAATGCAAATTGATCCATCCATATGGCGCAACAGCTAGAAGGTCAGCTGGAATGAGATTTCCGTAAGCAACAACGGGAATACATTCAGGCTCAAGTTGAATAAGCGCCGCACGAAAATCAGCATCTTTCAGCGAACTTGGTGTGAGCACCGGTATGCCAAATTCATCTGCGACTACACCCACCGGACTCCGCTGAAGCGTGCGTCCTCGACCCGCCGGTGAATCTGGTCGAGTGATGACTCCAACAACTTCGTGCTCAGTATCGATCAAAGCTCGTAGCGCTACTGCCGCAACGTCGGGCGTACCCGCAAAAACACAACGCAACCGACTACAGCCATTTCGCATTGATTGGATGAGGGCTCACTTGAATTCCAGGAAGTGCACCAAACCACTCTGCTTCGCGAATTTCTTTCATTGCGGCTTTACGAGTTGCTTCATCTAGACGATCAATGAACAAAATTCCATCCAGATGATCTGTTTCATGTTGTACGGCTCGAGCCTTCAGTTCGCTGCCTTCGATGACGACCGGCTCGCCGTACATGTTCATCCCTTTGGCAACCACACGCATCGAGCGCTTGGTGTCGAATGCGAGACCCGGGAGTGAGAGGCAACCTTCTTCGCCATCTTGGAGATCTTCAGAGAGGTCAAGTTCTGGGTTAATCAAATGGCCAAGTTCATCGTCTACCCAATACGTGAAGACTCGCAATGAGACTCCAATCTGTGGAGCTGCGAGACCAGCGCCGGGCGCATCCATCATGGTGTCAGTTAAATCTCGCACCAATTTGCGAAGTTCGCGATCAAAAGTGGTCACGAGCGCAGCCGGCGTGCGCAGCACTGGGTCACCAAAAAGTCGGATGTCTTGAACGGCCATGTCGTAAGTCTAGGGAATTAAGGCGAAAGTTCGCATTAGCCCTCGATGATGACCGGAACGATCATCGGGCGGCGGCGATGCTGAGTCCCTACCCATTTGCCCACGGTCTTACGCACTCGCTGTTGAAGTTCGTGCACGTCAACGATGCCTTCAGCAAGTGCCTCTTCGAGCAATACTCGAACCTGTTCGATAACCGGCAAGAATGCCTCTTCGCCCAAGCCAAGCCCACGGGCATGGAGCTCAGGCCCAGCTACAACCTTTGACTCGATCATGTCGACAGCAGCGAAAATACTGATGAATCCTTCTTCACCAAGCACCCGGCGATCCTTGAGCAAAGTCTCAGTTACATCACCAACGCTTGACCCATCGACATAAACAAACCCAACTGGCACATATCCAACGACTGATGCCTTTCCATCGACCAAATCGATGACTACCCCGTCATCTGCCAGAAGCACTCGCTCTGGATCAATACCGACACCGACAGCGATCGCTTTATTTGCGCGCATATGGCGCCATTCACCGTGCACTGGAAGTACATTGCGCGGTTTAACGATGTTGTAGAGATAGCGAAGTTCACCCGCAGCTGCATGGCCTGAAACGTGCACAAGAGCATTGCCCTTATGTACAACCTGTGCACCATGTTTTGTTAAGCCGTTAATGACGCGATTGACTGAATTCTCGTTGCCAGGGATAAGTGATGAAGCCAAAACGACCGTATCTTTATCGCCAACGGTAATTGGGTGATCACGATTGGCGATGCGAGCAAGTACTGCCATCGGCTCGCCTTGTGAACCGGTACAGATAAGTACTGTTTGATCGTCGGGAAGACCAGCAAGCTCATCAACTGTTGCCATCAAACCGCCCGGAACCTTCAAAATGCCAAGATCTCGAGCAACGCCCATATTTCGCACCATTGAACGACCAACTAAAGCAACGCGACGCCCGTGGAGCGCTGCCATATCAATAATTTGCTGGATCCGATGAACGTGGCTCGCAAAAGAAGCCACGATGATTCGTCCTTCAGCACGAATGAACACAGCATCGAGCACCGGTTCAATATCGCGTTCGCTCGTCACGAATCCAGGAACCTCGGCATTGGTGCTATCGACCATCAATAGATCTACGCCTTCATCGCCGATACGCGCAAAGCCATTGAGGTCAGTTATGCGCCCATCCAGTGGAATCTGATCCATCTTGAAATCGCCCGTATGCAAAATCGTGCCACCCGGCGTGCGAATTGCAAGGGCTAGCGCATCTGGAATCGAATGGTTTACTGCTAAGAATTCGATATTGAAATCACCAATCTGCATGCGCTGGCCTTCGGCAACCAGATTGGTTTCTGTCTTGATGCGATGCTCGCGCAACTTTCCTTCAAGCAAGGCCAAAGTGAATCGCGAGCCGTATACCGGAATGTCTTGGCGTAGGCGTAACAGATAAGGAAGCGCACCAATGTGATCTTCATGTCCATGAGTGAGCACTACGGCTTCAATGTCAGCCATCCGCTCTTTAATCGGACCAAAGTCCGGGAGAATGAGATCAATGCCTGGTTGTGAATCCTCAGGAAACAGCACTCCACAGTCGAGCACCAATAATTTTGTGCCATATTCAAAGATGGTCATGTTTCGACCGATTTCACCAAGGCCACCAAGGGCATAAATCCGGACTGCGCCGTCGGCAAGTGGTGGTGGTGCAGGGAGTTCGTTATGGATCATGCGGTAAATCCGGCAACGCCACCGGCAGCAAGATCTACCCGGAGTTGCTTACGCTGATCTGCTGTGGCATCAAGGAGCGGAAGTCGCACTGGACCACTCGGCAAACCCAAGTCGGCTAAGGCGGCCTTTGTTAATACGACGCCTTGCGCACGGAATATCCCTGTATACACCGGCAATAGCCCAGTGTTAATTTCACGAGCTCGCAAAACATCTCCGTTGTTAAAAGCCGTAGCCATTTCCACTAAGCGATCGCCAACAAGGTGGCCAACCACTGAAATCATTCCTGCCGCACCCAAGGCTAGGAAGGGGAGATTGAGTGCATCATCTCCGCTGTACCAAGCAAGATCGGTGCGTGCCATAACCCATTGCGCTGCTTCAATCTCGCCTTTGGCATCTTTGTTCGCGATGATGCGCGGGTGCTCCGCAATGCGCATGAACGTTTCAGCCTCAATTGCAGTGCCTGTGCGCTTTGGGATGTCGTAAGTGATCATTGGCAGGTCGGTGGCATCCGCGATGGCGTGAAAATGCGCAACGATCCCCTCCTGCGATGGCCTGTTGTAGTAAGGAGTGACCGCCATAACAGCATGTGCTCCAGCTTTTTGCGCTGCACGGGTTGCACTTATCGAATGGGCCGTGTCATTGGTTCCAACGCCGGCAATGATGGTGGCGCGGTCTCCGACTGCTTCCAACACAGCACGAAGAACAGCGAGGTCTTCTTCGTCAGTTTTGGTTGGTGATTCACCTGTCGTGCCATTAATAACTAGACCATCGTGAGCCAAATTGTCGACTAGATGCGCGGCAAGTTTCTGGGCGCCAGCAAGGTCAAGTGAGCCATCGGCCTTAAAAGGCGTGACCATCGCAGACAGCATTACCCCAAAGGGCGCCTGCGTACTTCGTGGTCCGGGCATGGGGAGAAGACTACTGCGTCACGGGGAAACGCGGCCGTTGGCCACAAATGATGCATGCGTGAGCGGCATGAGCTTGGCCCATTCCTCTTCGTAGCGTTCGGCAACCATTTCGATCTCACGCTGAGGATAAGACGGAAAATGCGAGCCTTCGACCTTGCGGCGCAATGATAAGAAATTCATCAATGAGCGAGCATTTACCGTGACATACGCGCTGGAGAAGATTGAAACAGGAAGCACCATTCGGGCAACTTCGCGAGCAATGCCGGCTTGAAGCATTTCTTGATAGGCCTGGTAAGACTGCGTACAGGATTCCCGCATCCGCTTTTCAATGAGATCGTACTGACTCTCATCCCCCGGAAGGAACTCATATGACCCGGTCTTTCCGACCTGATTTACGTTTCGATCACGGGCTGGAACGTAGAACACTGGATCCAGTTCCCGGTAGCGAGCTGATTCTTCGTTGTAGCTGGCCATGCGATGGCGCATGTGCTCACGCCATACAAAAATAGGTGCCTGTACAAAAAAGGTCATGGAATTGTGCTCGAACGGGCTTCCATGGCGCTCACGCATCAAGTAATTAATGAGTCCTTTTGAGCCAGTTGCATCGGCAGCAACGTCTGCTAAAGACTGCTCGCCCGCTGTAGACACTCTGGCAGCGAAGACCACGTCAGCGTCGCTGGCACTGCCACGTACGAGTTCCACGGTTACATCGCTACGAAAGGTCACATCCACGGCGTCAACTCTATCCGCGACGATGTTGCGTCACTTGACGGCCCACTGGAGTACGACATGAAATTCCGGCGAGTCCCCCGTCCCCGCCGGAAGTCTTCATTCCACCGTAAAAAAAGTCCACCGTCCAGTCAGAACCCACTTTTCAAGGAGCAAAGAAAGATATGTCCACCCATATGCCCCTTAAAGACCTAAATCACAAAGATCCTGTTACCCGTTAACCGATGCGAGCACTCAGCAGCTACAAGACATGTCGCAGGTGGAACTAGTTGAGGTAGGTGTCCAAACCGACGGTGAGGCCTGGATAGGCCGCCACCTTGCGTACTCCCAGGAGAACGCCGGGCATAAATGACGTACGGTCCATGGAGTCGTGGCGAATTGTCAGCGTCTCACCGACGCCACCGAAAATTACTTCTTGATGCGCCACAAGCCCGCGAGCGCGAACAGCGTGCACTCGTATATCTCCGATGCTTGCACCCCGCGCGCCCATCAGCTCTTGGGTAGTGGAATCAGGGCTCACGGCAATTCCCTGTTCGGTTCTGATTTTGCTGATTAATTCCGCAGTGTGACGTGCCGTGCCCGACGGTGCATCCACTTTGTCAGGGTGATGCAACTCAATGATTTCGACTGATTCAAAATAAGGAGCTGCTAGTTGAGCAAACTGCATCATCAACACAGCTCCGATACCAAAGTTCGGAGCTACGAGAACCCCAACGAGGGGTTGGGCACTCAGCCAAGTCTTGAGCGTTGCAATTCTTGTTTCATCAAAACCGGTTGTTCCAACGACGCAATGAATACCGTTTGTGATGCAGTGCTGCAGCGTCGACATCACTACATCTGGCGTTGTGAAGTCAACAACAACATCGCAGTCATTGACCAAATTCAGGTCCTCGCCTTGATCAACAGCTGCGAGCAATAAGCAATCTGGGGCGTCAGAAACAGCCTGAACAACGGCTTGTCCCATCCGGCCACGGGCTCCGACAACACCGACTTTGATCAACTGACCTGTTGCAACCATGGCAAAACCCTACTCGTTGATGCGAAAAACTGATGCGTCCTCGAAGGGCCCAATGACTGCAAGGCTTGCTTGGGTAGCCAGTAGTTCAGCGGCAACTGCATGGACTGCCTCAGGAGTGACTGCATCTACTCGCTCAAGAAGTTGATCCATGCTCGGGAGATCTTCACCCTGCAGCTCGGCTTTGGCGATGCGGTTCATTCGTGCACTGGTGTCTTCTTGACCTAAGACCGTAGCCCCTCGTACTTGACCCTTGCCACGGGCGACCTCATCAGCGGTCAGTCCCTGTTGAACTACAGATTGGATCTGTTCTTGAAAAACCTCAAGAACGGTTGGCACCTTGGCAGGCAAGCAACCGGCATACAGGCCGACCATGCCGCTGTCTGAAAATCCTTGACTAAAGGCATAGACCGAATAGGCCAGACCACGCTTTTCACGAATTTCCTGGAACAGCCGACTACTCATTCCTCCGCCGAACGCGGTCGTAAGCACTGCTAGGGCATAGCGACGCTCATCTCCCCGAGCTAGCCCTGGGAATCCAAGTAGCAAGTTCGCCTGCTCGGTTGGTCTGGAATTGAGTACAACACCTGTGTGCATGGCTGGCTTGGATTTTGAACCGCGCAAAGGCTTTTGGGTTGCGTCAGCGTCGAGGTAAGGAGCGAAGGCTGCTCGCACTCTTTTCACCACATCCGCATGATCAACGTTTCCAGCGGCGGAAACGACCATGCCTGACGGTTGGTAATGCTTCTTATAGAAACTGCGAATAGTACTTCTACTTAATTGCTTAATCGAGTCTGTCGTACCAAGTATTGGTCGCCCTAAGGGGGTGTCGCCGTAAAGAAGCATGGCAAAATCGTCATGGATGAGATCACTTGGGTCGTCTTCATACATCGCGATTTCTTCAAGAATGACGCCACGTTCATCATCGACATCCCCGACGCGTAACAAAGCATCGGTGACAACATCACACACAACGTCAATCGCCATCGGCAAATCGCGGTCGAGTACTTTAGCGTGGTAACAGGTGAGTTCTTTGCCAGTGAAAGCGTTAAGGTCACCGCCAACGCTGTCGACCAACGAAGAAATTTCTAAGGCACTTCGACGAGAAGTCCCTTTAAAGAGTAGGTGCTCAAGAAAATGTGCGGAACCGTGCTGAGCTGGGGTCTCGTCGCGTGACCCTGCTGTAACCCAGACTCCGAATGCGGCTGAGCGAACGCCAGGCACTTGCTGAGTAACAATGCGCAACCCACCAGGGAGAACGGTGCGGCAGACAATGCTGCCGTCGTCCTCCCTGAGCAGGGTGGATGTTTGTGCGCGAGCCATTGTCGATTAGACCGCTGGCTCTTCAACTACTGGAGCCAGTGACAGTTTGCCGCGTGGATCAATTTCCTTGATCTCAACCTGCACCTTGTCACCGACCTTGAGGACATCTTCAACAGCTTCGACACGCTTTCCGCCAGCCAACTTCTTGACCTCGGAAATATGCAGCAAACCATCTTTTCCTGGGACTAACGAGATGAAGGCACCAAAGGTGGTGGTCTTCACAACGGTGCCCAGGTAGCGCTCGCCAACTTCTGGCATTGTCGGATTGGCAATCTGATTGATTGCCGTGCGAGCCGCCTCGGCCGATGCGCCGTCAGTAGCACCAATGTAGATCGTGCCGTCATCTTGGATCGTGATGTCAGCGCCGGTCTCTTCTTGAATCTGATTAATGATCTTGCCTTTGGGGCCAATCACTTCACCGATCTTGTCAATCGGAATCTGCACGCTGATGACACGTGGCGCAGTTGGCGCCATCTCGTCAGGAGCATCAATGGCTTCTGCCATGACTTCAAGAATGGTCAGACGCGCATCGCGAGCCTGATTCAATGCAGCAGCAAGAACTGAAGCAGGAATGCCGTCGAGCTTGGTATCGAGCTGAAGCGCAGTCACGAAATCCTTTGTGCCTGCAACCTTGAAGTCCATATCGCCATAAGCATCTTCTGCACCAAGAATGTCGGTGATTGCAACGTACTCCTGCTTGCCATCAACCATTCCGGAAATCAAGCCCATCGCAATGCCCGCTACTGGTGCGCGCAATGGCACACCGGCGTTGAGCAATGACATGGTGGAAGCACAGACAGAACCCATCGATGTGGAGCCGTTTGAGCCAAGAGCTTCCGAAACCTGACGAATTGCATATGGGAAGTCTTCACGTGATGGAAGTACTGGTATCAAGGCACGCTCAGCAAGTGCACCATGGCCAATTTCTCGACGCTTTGGTGAACCAACACGACCCGTCTCGCCTACTGAGTAAGGAGGGAAGTTGTAGTTGTGCATGTAGCGCTTGCGGTTTTCAGGATTCAAAGTGTCAAGCTGCTGTTCCATGCGAAGCATGTTCAGTGTGGTGATACCGAGAATCTGAGTTTCACCGCGCTCAAAGAGTGCTGAGCCATGAACTCGAGGAATAACCTGAACTTCAGCCGACAACGTACGAATATCAGTCAGCCCACGGCCGTCGATACGAATCTTGTCGCGAAGAACTCGCTCACGCACACTGTTCTTGGTCACCGAACGAAGTGCCGCAGAGAGCTCCTTCTCACGACCGACGAACTTTTCGCCGAGAGCAGCAAGAACTTCACCCTTGATCACATCCAAGCGATCTTCGCGCTCAGCCTTGCGAACGATAGTGAGTGCCTGAGTAACTGAATCAGCAGCAACGTGAGCGACTGCGTCATAGGCGTCATCTTCGTACTCGAGGAAGATTGGGAAGTCGGCTGTTGGCTTTGCAGCCTTTGATGCCAATTCAATCTGGGCTTCGCAGAGTGCGCGAATGAAAGGCTTTGCAGCTTCAAGACCCTGAGCAACTACTTCTTCGGTCGGAGCAGTAGCTCCACCGGCAATGAGTTCGATTGTGCGTGAAGTCGCTTCTGCTTCAACCATCATGATTGCAACATCGTTACCAGCAATGGAGCCCGCAACAACCATGTCGAAAACAGCTTCTGCAACTTGATCATGTGTTGGGAAAGCAACCCACTGATTACGGATCAAAGCAACGCGAACGCCACCAATTGGGCCGCTGAATGGTAAGCCAGCGATCTGTGTTGATGCAGACGCAGCGTTTATTGCGACGACGTCATATATATCTCCGGGGTTCAAGGCCATCACTGTGACAACAACCTGAACTTCATTGCGCAAGCCCTTAACGAATGTTGGGCGCAATGGGCGATCGATCAAACGACAGGTGAGAATTGCATCCTCACTTGGGCGTCCTTCACGACGAAAGAATGAACCTGGAATACGACCGACGGCATACATGCGTTCTTCGACGTCCACGGTGAGTGGGAAGAAGTCAAATGAATCACGTGGTGATTTACCGGCACTTGTTGCTGAAAGCAGCATTGTTTCTTCATCGAGCGTGACGGTTACTGCGCCTGCAGCCTGCAGTGCAAATCGACCGGTTTCGAAGGTGATGACGCGCTTACCTAATGCACCGTTGTCAATAACGGCTGTTGCTGTTGTTATTTCGGAACCCTCCACGGGTGCCTCCTCTTGGTTAACAGGAGCGCTCGCGAGTTGTCGGCATGTGGCGGTCGTCGATCGAGGCCCACGGGTGTTTCGCACCCGGAAGTCACTACCGAGGACCGACAGGCGACGATGTCGCAGCGCCCCGAATCTCTTATCTATATGAAGTTATGCCTTGCGGAAGGTATCCACAGGGATGAAGCAAGACCCGGCACGACTCGCGTGCCGGGTCTTAAGACTTAGCGTCGGATACCGAGCTTTTCGATTATCGAGCGGTAGCGCGCGATGTCACTCTTGACCAAGTACTGGAGGAGGCGACGGCGCTGGCCGACAAGAAGCAATAGCCCACGACGGCTGTGGTGATCGTGCTTATGTTCTTTGAGGTGACCTGTGAGGTCGTTAATGCGACGGCTCATCAACGCAATCTGAACTTCTGGCGAACCAGTGTCCGTAGGTGATGTGCCGTACTCGGCGATGATTTCTGCTTTTACTGCCTTGTCTAGCGGCATGATTTTCCTCTCGGGCGCGCCCCAGGGGGCACTTTCAACTGTCGACACGAATCTCGGAGCGCCCGCTCCTTGACCGTCTGAAGAGCCAAGACTACCAGCCTTAACTCAGGCCCAATACCGCTCGGGTTTTGGTCACGTCTGCAGCCATTTGCTCTATGAGGCCCGCTAACCCCTCGAAGGTGAGCTGCCCACGTAGAAATTCGACAAAGATGACTGTCACCTCTTGGCCATACAGATCCAGGTCGGTTCGGTCCAAAACATAGGTCTCAACCCGGCGCTGAGCCCCAGCAAACTGTGGGTTAGTTCCCACCGAGATAGCTGCGGGAAGCCGATCTGAGCCCACAACGAGCCAACCCGCGTAGACCCCATCAGCGGGAACCACCGGATTACCGACCAACTCAAGGTTTGCCGTGGGATAGCCGAGTTCACGTCCACGGTGATCGCCGTGCACAACGACACCCGACAAGTCATAGTTTCTTCCAAGCACCTTGGCTGCCTCGCCAAGATCACCGGCTGCCAACGCCTTGCGAACTCTGGTCGACGACCAAGGCTCTGCATCAGCTGCGAGACCAACTTCAGTGACACTGAAGTGGTAGCGCTCCCCTGCTTCGCGCAACGTGTCGACATCTCCAGCGCCTTGATGTCCAAAGCGGAAATTCTGCCCGATGACTACAGCGCGCACATGTAGCGTGTCATGCAGCACACGATGAATGAAAGTTTCTGGGTCCCATGTTGCGACCTCTGGTGTGAATGGCAAGACAAATACATCGTCGACTCCGGCATTGAAAAGCAGGAACCTGCGCTCGGCCAACGAAGCCAACGACTCGGGAGCCATCTCAGGTCGGACCACAACAAGCGGGTGCGGATCAAACGTCAAAGCAATCAACGGGACACCCATCTCCTGCGCGATCTCATGCGCGCGCGAGATTAAGGCTTGATGACCCTTGTGGACTCCATCGAACACGCCGATGCAGACAACGGCACCTTGGTCTTCGTGTTGATGGCTCATGGGGCTCTTACCTTAGGTCAGACGAATACGGCAAGGTACTTGGCTGTCGGGCCATGCTGCTCAGCAAGCGCTAAAAAGGTGCCAGCCTTGTCGAAAATGGCAATGACTGGATCAGAGGAATCAACATATGACCAGTCGATCCGACGCCCGTTACGAACAAATACAGCATCATCATCTGACACAGTCCAGGTAGGAAAAACTCTTGCTGCTGCCTCTTCGATGGGCATAAGTGCTGTTTGCGGGCTCTCTAATAAACCAAGAGTTTCTAATGAAATCGCATCGGTCAGTTTCCAAGGTCCCACTTGAGAACGACGGAGTGCAGTGAGGTGTCCACCAATGCCAAGTTCGTTACCGAGATCTCTGGCTAAGGCCCGGATGTAGGTGCCTGAACTACAGACGACTTCTACATCGACATCAAGAAAGCCATCGCCAAAACGATGCTCCCCTGCGGTGAACTCACGAATATGTACTCGTCTTGGCTTGAGATGCACTTCAGCTCCGGCTCGTACCTTTGCGTAGGCCCGCTGGCCATCAACTTTTATCGCGCTAACTGAACTTGGCACTTGGTCGATATCTCCAGTGAGAAGCGCAATACCGGCAAGTACCGATGAGAACTTCACGTTCGAAATAACTTCAGGCGGTGCGTGTTCAATAATCTCGCCCTCGGCATCATCCGTGATGGTGCTCTGCCCAAGCCGGATTGTTGCGCTGTAGGACTTATCTGAACCGGAGATGAACCCCAACAAACGTGTGGCCCTGCCAACACCGAGCACTAAAACACCCGTAGCCATCGGATCCAAGGTTCCCGCATGTCCAATCTTGCGGGTACTCAAAATACGGCGACTTCGCCCCACCACATCATGCGAAGTCCATTCACTGGGCTTATCAATGACAAGGAGACCGTTCACACTTCCTCGCTGTCAACCTCACGCGGGTGACGATAAGGATCAACATCTCCGGCGTACGTGCCCTGTGCGGCTTGAAGATGGACTCGTTCGTCATCCTGTTGGGCTTTGCGGAGCAGTTCTTCAACGTGTCGTGCATTTTCAGGCATTGCATCAGCGAAGAAGGCAAGGGACGGAGTGAATTTAATACCCGTTTGCTTGCCTACTTCACTACGCAATAGTCCTTTTGCGGATTCAAGAGCTGCCGCGGTTTCGTCTTGCTCTTTGGCATCGCCAAACACCGTGTAGAAAACCGAAGCTTCGCGTAGATCGGGCGTCATGCGCACGTCAGTGATCGTGATGAATCCCAATCGGGGATCCTTCACTCTCTTTTCGAGCGTTTCTGCCACGATCACGCGAACGCGATCTTCAAGTTTGTGCTGGCGTGCCTTACTCATGGCTTACGCGGCTTCTCGCGCATCTCGAAAGTTTCGATGAGGTCGTCAACCTTGACGTCTTGGAAACTTCCAAGGTTGATGCCACACTCGAACCCGTCGCGCACTTCTGTCACGTCATCCTTGAATCGACGCAAGCCCGCGATTGCCACACTTTCAGCAATAACTGCTCCATCGCGAATGAGTCGTGCCTTTGAGTTACGCCTAATTTCGCCACTTTGGACAAGGCAACCAGCGATGGTGCCGAATTTTGAAGACTTGAATACATCGCGTACCTGGGCGGTACCGAGCTGCACTTCTTCGTATTCCGGCTTGAGCATGCCTTGAAGCGCTGCTTCGACATCATCAAGTGCTTGATAGATGACACTGTAGAAACGAACATCGACACCCTCGTGAGCTGCGAGGTCTGCAACCTTGCCCTCCGGCTTAACGTTGAATCCGATGATGACGGCTTTAGATGCAGCCGCCAACGTGACGTCATTCTTGGTGATCGAACCAACGCCACGATGAATGACACGCATCGACACCTCATCACCGACATCGATTTTTGTGAGTGCCTCTTCAAGCGCTTCAACCGAGCCGGAAACGTCACCCTTAATGATCAAGTTCAATTGAGCAACTTCACCCTTTTCAACAGACTCAAGGAAGTCTTCAAGTGAACGCTTCACGCGATTCTTTGCCAACATCGCGTTACGTTCACGTGCTTGCCGAGTCTGAGCAATCTGACGCGCAATGCGGTCTTCAGCGACCACCAAGAAACTGTCGCCAGCACCTGGCACCGATGTCAGACCAAGAACCTGAACCGCGGTTGATGGACCAGCTTCTTCGATGATATTGCCCAAGTCATCATGCATTGCACGAACGCGACCAAATGCATCGCCAGCAACGATTGAATCGCCAGCACGCAAAGTTCCACGCTGAACCAAAACAGTTGCAACTGGGCCACGGCCACGGTCAAGGTGAGCTTCGATTGCTACACCTTGAGCCGGCTGATGCGGATTCGCACGCAAATCAAGGGCTGCGTCCGCAGTCAACATGACTGCTTCAAGCAACTGATCAATACCTGTGCCATTGAGCGCTGACACATCGATGAACATCGTGTCACCGCCGTATTCTTCAGCTACCAAGCCATATTCGGTGAGTTGGCCACGGACCTTTGTTGGATCAGCGCCTTCTTTATCAATCTTGTTCACTGCGACCACGATCGGCACACCTGCTGCTTGCACGTGGTTCAACGCCTCAATGGTCTGCGGCTTAACGCCGTCATCGGCAGCAACCACGAGGATCGCGATATCGGTGACCTGAGCGCCACGTGCACGCATAGCCGTGAAGGCCTCGTGACCTGGTGTATCAATGAAGGTGAGCTTGCGGTCGCCTGTTGGCGTTTGTGCTGTTACTTGGTAGGCACCAATGTGCTGAGTTATGCCGCCCGCTTCGCCGCCAATGACGTTGGTCTTGCGAATCGAGTCCAACAATCGGGTTTTACCATGATCGACGTGACCCATGACGGTGACCACTGGTGGCCGCGCGATGAGTTCGTCACTTTCACCTTCGTCTTCACCGAATTCAAGGTCGTATGACTCAAGGAGTTCTCGATCTTCGTCTTCAGGTGAAACTACTTCAACAACGTAGTTGAGTTCTTCACCTAGGAGGCGCAAAGTGTCATCGTCAATCGACTGAGTTGCAGTCACCATTTCGCCAAGTTCAATCAAAACCTTAACGAGATCTGCAGGCATCGCGTTTACACGATCGGCAAAATCCGTCACGCTTGATCCGCGGGCTAAACGAACAACTTCACCGCTGCCACGTGTAATGCGAACACCGGTCAGCGAAGGTGCCTGCATGTTGTCGAATTCCTGACGCTTTGCGCGCTTTGACTTGCGACCCCGTGACGGACGTCCACCTGGACGACCAAACGCACCGGCTGTCGTGCCGCGACCGCCCGCACCGGGACGACCCGGGAATCCACCTGGTGCGCCACCTGGACCACCACTTGGTGCCCCACCTGGTGCGCCACCTGGACGACCAGCAAATCCACCGCCACCACCGGGACGACCAGCGCCACCAGCACCTGGACCACCTGGACCTCTGCCTTGGAAACCACCTGGTGCGCCACCTGGACGACCAGCACCTGGACCACCTGGGCCGCTAGGACGACCAGCACCTGGACCACCTGGACCGCTAGGACGACCAGCACCTGGACCACCTGGACGTTGCCCTGGGCTTGATGGAGCTCCCGGACGGGCCTGTCGCATCGCTGGCATCATCCCTGGATTTGGACGAGGCGCACCCGGAACTGCCGGGGCAGATGGAGCTGTTGGTCGAGCCATACCAGTTGATCCACCAAACGGGTTATTACCCGGACGTGGAGCAGCTGCCGGCCGGCCCATGCCAGAAGATCCACCAAACGGGTTATTACCCGGACGCGGACCTGCGGGACGTGGTGCTTCTGGACGTGACACGCTTGTAGTGCTCGCGATCGCCGATTCTGCAGCTTCGTGCTCGACTACCGGCGCTTTTACTTCTGGAGCAGCAGCGACCGTAGTTGGATCGGCGACTGCAGCGACTGGCTTTTTCGCAGCAGCAGCTGGTTTTGGTGCTGGCACTGCAGCAGGAACGTCTGCATCCGCGGCAATTACCTCATCAACTTGCGCGGCCTTCGCGGCTGGTTTTGCCGCAGCCTTCTTCGCCGCCGCCTTCTTGACAGGAGCTGGAGCTACTGCTGGCATCGCTTCTTTGAGTTTGCGCACCACGGGTGGCTCCACCGTGGATGACGCAGACTTCACAAACTCACCAAGCTCTGCGAGCTTGGCAAGCACATCTTTGCTAGTGACCCCTAGCTCTTTGGCGAGCTCGTGGACCCGGACCTTTGACACGTTTCTCCTGTCTTTGGCCCGAGTTATCTAACTCGAACCGTCAGTGCGAACGATGCATGACTAACCCTGCTCGTTCATCGGGTGAATGTCCTCATGAAGGCTCCCGACGGTAAGGCGAAT
>CANJCG010000031.1 GCA_947472655.1 Actinomycetota bacterium | reverse complement strand
TACCCCGTCATGTGTCGCTTCACCTTGCATCACCACCAACCGGCTTCGCACACGGTCAGCGAGTTTCACAGCTTTAACCACTCTTGAATGAGCAAGTTGCACGCCTTTGCATAACCGCCGCTGGCAAGCTCGCCAAGTTCGGCAGCCAGGCTCACACTTGCGTCTTCGGGTAATACTGCTCGCACTGGTGCACCCAGAGCTCTGGAAATATCACCAGCGCTCATGCTTCGATTCGTTTGACGCACGATTACTTCTGCGTGCACGCCATGGGTGCGATAGTGCTCAAGCGCAACGGCTGCAGCGGCAACAGCTCGTATGCGTGTTGGAACTACTAACCAAAGTTCGCACTCAAGTTCCCGCGGAGCCCACATATCTTTGTTCAACATCTGTTCTCTTGGCATGTCGATCACCACCACATCACAAGCGTGACGTCCAAAATTTATGATCGACTCCCAAGCGGGCAACGTTGGGCTCTCAGATACCCTGCGTGCTCCTGAAATCAATGCAACACGATGCGGACTCGGTAGCGCAGGTAAAAGTGTTTCCGTGCTCACGCGACCACTTGTGTGAACCAATTCAGGCCAACGAGCTCCAACTGATGCTTCTGCGCCAAGAAGTAGGTCAAGTCCGCCGCCATGAATATCGCCGTCGATCAAGAGAACTTTCTTGCCTGCCCGTTCTGCAGCAATTGCTAAACCGACAGCCAAGGTCGATGCACCAGATCCGCCACAAGCGCCACTAACGACCAAGACACGAGCTAGCACGCCATCGTCGACGACTGCTTCCGTCAGTCGTTCAGCTAGCCAGGCATCACCTTCAGGTAGGGCAACGACATGTTCGGCACCAAGTTGTAATGCCGTTTGCCAGAGTTGTGTGGGAACCACTTCTAGAGCGGCATATTGCCAGTGCACGATCGCGAGGTTGCGTCGTTTAGGTAAGCCAACTGCTTGGTCCACGATGTCGGCGCCCATCACGATGAACTGGTCAGTAGGCCATCGCTGCGCTATTTGATCCGCCCTTTCGATGACTTCGACGACCTTTCCACCGGCAAGCGCCAATGTGCGCACATGGTCAATCATGATTGGGTCTGTTGAAGCCAGCACCGTCGAAGTCATGCCTTTGACAGTGCGGCAAGCGCAGGCACAGACACCACCAGAGCGACGCAGCCTGTGGATGAATGAGCAGTGTTGGGAACCTGTGGATATCTGCGTTACCGTTATATCTATGTCGACGGCAGCATTCTTTGACCTCGATAAGACCATTTTGGCCAAGTCGAGTGCTTTCGCCTTTGCTCGTCCCTTTTTTAAGGGTGGACTGATTGGGCGTCGTCAGGTACTTCGCAGTGCCTATGCCCAACTCGTGTTCGTTACCTCCGGCGCTGATCACGAACTCATGGATCAGATGCGCACCTACGTTTCAAGCTTGGTTGCTGGCTGGGACGTAGAAACGGTACGCGCGATAGTTGCTGAAACTTTGGACGACATTATTGACCCGATGGTGTATCAAGAGGCCGTCGACTTGATCGCTGAGCATCGCGCAGCAGGCCATGAAATCGTCATCGTTTCGTCATCGGGCAGCGATCTGGTTGAACCCATCGGTCTACGGCTCGGGGTTGATCACACCATCGCCACACAGGTAGCAATTGAGAATGGTTGCTACACCGGCGAGCTGCTGTTTTATGCATACGGTGAAAACAAGGCCTTGGCAATGCGCGAACTTGCCGCCGAGCGTGGCTACGACTTGTCGCAGTGTTATGCCTACAGCGATTCTCAAACAGACATCCCAATGCTTGATGCTGTTGGGTTCCCTGTTGCAGTGAATCCTGATGATGAGCTTCGTGAGATTGCTATCGATCGCGAATGGCCAATTAAAGACTTCGAAAAGCCAATCGGTTTGAAATCACATTCAAAACAGATTGCGGTTACCGGTACCAGCGTTGCGTTAGGTGCTGTGGCTATTGGGTTTGCTTGGTATGCAATTCGTCGCATGACCCGCACCGCCCCTGCTTCCTAAAGACCTTGTAGCTTCACGAGGTAGTGTCATAACCGTGAGCCAGACATTTCATCCCGCATTTCTTGAGCAACTACTCAAGCGTAACGATGTCAGTACGGCACTCTCTGCTGCCCGAGACGATATTGATGCAGTGCTCTGGCGTAGAGATATTCGTACTGCTGCCAATGAAGTCGCCAGTGCATCCATCGAACGTGGGGCTCGCGCATCGGCAATGATTGATGGCGCTGACCTTGTTGTTCCTGATCAATCCCCAATGGGTCAAGTGCTGGGAAGCGCGCTCTTGCTCACCTCAACTGTTCCCAGCCAGATTGATACGTGGGGCAAGGCGCCATTGCAGGTCATCGCTCACCTGCATGCGCTCACCGCCACTGGCTTTGAAGACTCCGCAACGTTGGGGCGGCCACGTTCAGGCACTGAAACAGATGATCCTTTGAAGATCGGTTCGTTACCCGAAGTAGCAACTCTTGCTCCAAGCCTGATGGCTCTTTCGAGTTTGGTGACCCGTCAAACTGATTTGCCTGGCCTACTTCTTGCAGCCCTTGTGCATAACGAAATTCTTTGGCTCCGTCCCTTTACTTGGGGGTCCGGATTGATCGGACGAGCCCTTGTTCGTGTTGTTCTCGCTGAGCGAGGCATCGATCCTTCGCCGTTCACCATTCCTGAGCACGGATTCGCTGAATCGGGTCGGCCGGCATACGTGCAGGCGATTCGAAATTACGGCTTAGGTACCACCGACGGGGTGGCTCAATCAGTGATCTGGTTCTCGGCTTCGTGCGCAATTGGAGCTGCAGCCGTCAGTGTCTAACTCAAGTCCTGCGAATCTGCAGCCAAGTGTGATGAGGTACGCATATGAATGACGCCATAGAAAACCTGCTGAGCGAAGATCGACACTTCCCACCCTCACCGCAATTTGCAGCACAAGCAAATGCGCAGCCCGGGATCTTTGAATCGGCAAGCGCTGACCGTTTAGGTTTTTGGGACGAGCAAGCCCAACATCTTTCGTGGGAAACGCCTTACTCAGAAGTGCTCGACTGGTCTGGTGCACCCTTTGCCAAATGGTTTGTCGGAGGCAAACTCAACGTTGCCTATAACTGTGTTGATCGCCACGTTGAAGATGGGTTCGGCGAGCAGGTCGCATTGCGCTTCGAAGGTGAACCCGGCGATAGGCGCGACATCACCTACGCCGAGTTGCAGCGCGAGGTCAGCAAGACTGCAAATGCGCTAATCGAACTTGGCATTAACGCAGGTGATCGCGTGATGATTTATCTTCCGATGATTCCTGAGGCAGTCATCTCCATGTTGGCCTGTGCACGTATCGGTGCGCCACACTCGGTTGTCTTCGCTGGATTCTCCGCAACAGCACTGACCAGCCGAATCGATGACGCTCAAGCAGCACTGGTGATCACGTCAGATGGCCAGTACCGCCGCGGAAACGCAATGCCGCTGAAACCTGCCGTCGATGATGCTCTGGTTAGTGACACTCCTGTGCGCAACGTGCTGGTTGTTAAGCGCACTGGAGCAGACGTTGCTTGGCAGGATGGTCGAGATTTATGGTGGCACGATGTTGTAGATCGTCAATCAGATGTCCATACCCCAGAGGCCTTTGACAGCGAACATCCACTGTTTATTCTGTATACCTCTGGAACTACAGGTAAGCCGAAAGGCATTCTGCACACCAGCGGCGGCTATCTTGTTCAAACTTCGTATACGCATCGCGTGATTTTTGATCTCAAGCCTGACTCTGATGTGTATTGGTGCACCGCAGACATTGGCTGGATTACTGGTCATTCCTACGTTACTTATGGCCCGCTAGCCAATCGAGTAACTCAGGTGATCTACGAGGGCACTCCCGATACTCCTCAACGTGATCGCTGGTGGGACATTATTGAACGCCATCGCGTTTCAATTCTTTACACAGCGCCAACTGCTATCCGCACGTGTATGACATGGGGCGATGAACTGCCAAAGAGTAAAGATCTATCCTCATTGCGGCTCCTTGGCTCGGTTGGTGAACCAATCAATCCAGAAGCCTGGATGTGGTACCGAGAAGTGATCGGTAACAACGATTGTCCGATCGTTGACACCTGGTGGCAAACCGAAACTGGCGGCATCATGATTTCGCCACTTCCAGGAATCACCTCGTGTAAGCCCGGTTCTGCTATGCAAGCCATCCCAGGAATTAGCGCAGTTGTGGTTGATGAAGAGGGCGCTCCCGTACAACCTGGTTCAGGTGGTTACTTGGTTATTGCTGAGCCTTGGCCAGCAATGCTCCGCGGCATCTGGGGTGACAACCAGCGGTATGTCGACACCTATTGGTCTCGTTGGCCACATCTGTATTTTGCGGGAGACGGATCCAAACTCGACTCCGAAGGTGCCATCTGGATACTTGGCCGCGTTGATGACGTGATGAACGTTTCTGGTCACCGAATTTCAACTACCGAAGTTGAATCAGCTCTGGTCTCGCATCCAAAGATTGCTGAAGCTGCCGTGGTTGGAGCTACCGATGATCGAACTGGCCAAGGCATCGTGGCTTTCGTTCTTTTGCGTGCAGGCGCCGAAAATGGACCGGATCTCGTGAAGGAACTTCGCGATCATGTTGCCCAGGAAATCGGTCCAATCGCAAAGCCCCGTCAGATTTTGGTTGTTGCTGAGTTGCCGAAAACTCGATCAGGAAAAATCATGCGACGTCTGCTTCGCGATGTTGCTGAACATCGTGACATTGGCGATGCCACCACACTGGCTGACCCTGCTGTCATGAAACTGATTGCTTCAGGCCTCGCTAGCGGACCGAGCGAGGATTGAGCAATCTTGAACCGACTGAATTCTTAAGTCGGCTTTCGCTGCCTGAACGTGGGTACATCCGCGAACGTTTGCGCGATGAAACTTTTGGCGGCGTACTTCTGCTTATTGCGGCACTGATCGCGTTGGTTTGGGCGAACTCGCCCTGGGGTAACAGTTATGCGACCTTTGTTAATTATGAGTTTGGTCCCGATTTTCTGAACCTGCACTTGTCTGTCGGGGCTTGGGCGGAAGACTTCCTGTTAGCAATCTTCTTTTTTGTTATTGGACTCGAACTTAAACATGAATTAGTACTCGGCTCTCTTTCCAAGTTCCGACAAGCCGCTGTTCCAATAGCGGCCGCTATCGGTGGCATGCTCGTTCCTGCTCTCATTTTTGTCGGCATCAACATGGCCACCCCCGAGGGCATGCCTGGCGGCTGGGGTATACCCATGGCGACCGATATCGCCTTTGCGCTTGCTGTGTTAGCTGTCGTAGGCAAGCACTTGCCCATTGCGCTTCGCGCTTTCTTGCTGACGTTGGCCGTGGTTGATGATCTCGGCGCGATCTTGGTAATCGCAATCTTTTACACAGACTCCATTTCTTTTTGGTCGCTCGCCCTGTCGACTCTGGCTTGTTTGGCTTATGCCTGGGCTCAGCAAAGGCGAATCCGCACTGCATTTTTATATGTGCCGCTTGGCTTGATGGCTTGGGTCTTCATGCAAAACAGTGGCGTTCACGCAACCGTTGCAGGCGTCGTGCTGGGTCTGCTCACACGCGTGCGCTTAGATTCTGGGGAATCCAAGTCACCTGCCGACCGCATGGCTGACCGTTTTCATCCAATAAGCGCTGCCGTGTGTGTGCCACTGTTTGCTCTCGTTGCAGCAGGAGTTGATCTGCGCACCACTGGCATCTGGTCCGCAGTAACGACACCCGTAGCGATTGGTGTTACTGCCGGTCTCGTGCTTGGAAAACCGATTGGTATTTTCGCCACCTCGTGGCTCGTGGCTCGTTTCACGAAGGCGTCCCTTTCAGCCTCACTTCGTTGGCTTGACATCTTGGCCGTAGGAATTCTTGGCGGCATTGGCTTCACGGTGGCATTGCTGATCGCAGAGTTGAGCTACGCCGGAGGGGTTCTTGAGTCCGCGAAATTAGCGATTCTCGTTGCCTCCGTTCTTGCAGTAATCCTTGCAAGCTTCGCCCTGCGCCGCCGGGGCCGGGCCTACGCATTGTTGGCAGCTGACGACGATAGTGACGCATGAAAACCGTGTTCGACGCTGCCATACCTGCCTAATAATTGAGGAAGCCGGGAACAACGCGCTAGCCTCGCGTTATGTCTGACAACCAGCCCAGCATCGGCGAACTCATTTCCAAGACAGTCTCCGACGCCAAGCGTCTCGCCATGGCCCAATTAGCCCTCGCTCAAGCCGAGATGAAGGCCTCCAAGAAGGCGATGACAAGTGCCACGATCTTTGGCCTCGTCGCACTCGTGCTCACGCCGCTGGTAGTGGTATTCCTGCTCTTCACCTTGGCCTACGTGCTTGTTCAGTTGGGCCTACAAACGTGGGCAGCTTTTGGCATCATCACCTTGCTCTTGATTCTTGTTACTGGATTTGCTGGTGCAATGGCTAAATCCCAAGCTTCAAAGATTAAAGGCCCCACGTTGGCATTACGCGAGCTGAATAAGACCACTGAAGCCTTCGGCCAGACAGATGCTTCCTAATTCGTTAGTCACGAACAACGCAAGTGCCGGTACTCACTTCAGCTGTATTTACGTTCCCACTTTGAATCGCTGTCTCAAGCTCACTCGCAGCAATCGCATAGCCCGTTGATTTATTGCTAATTCCTGAACCAAAAACCATCCCCAAAACTTCGCCTTGGGTTGAGAGCAGTGGGCCGCCTGAATCGCCCGGCACCACTGCTCCACGGAAAGAAATGACTCGCCGTTCAACTCCGCTTTTCCCGTAGATGTCATCGCCTCGTGCATCAATCAATGCACGGATTCGAACTGGTGTGGCTATGAGGCTTCCTCCACCTGGATAACCAGCGGCAACAGCATCATCACCAGATTGGGGTGGTGTCGGTTGCAAAGCGAGTGCTGGAATGAGTGCGGAATCGATCTTAAGTGCAGCAACATCAAGTTTTGGATCGAAGTAGACAACCCTTGCAGGCCAATGCTGATTCCCTATCTCAACTTCAGGATTGCTCACTCCCGCTACGACGTGTGCATTTGTAAGAACCAAACTGCTACTTGCAAAGAAACCCGATCCAGTCAGTGTCGTTTTACACGCTGTGGCAGTTCCAAAAATTCGTGCGACTGATTGCATGGCGGTCACGACACTGATGTTGTTCGGGATCGATTCATTCGGTGCGTTAACTTCCGGCCCGACAACTTCAGCGATCCCTGAGAAGACTTTTGGAAATGAACTTTGCCCAACAACATCTCTCAGGTGGATGAATGAATCACGCACTTGATTTGGAACTAACGAATCTAAGGTCGTCACAACTTTTGACTGCTGCACCAACGTAGTGGTTTGTGTTGTCGGCAGCATCGCGACCGCGCTAGCAATAATCCAAACGATGACGGCTAAAGCCAATACATTGAGTCCAGCTCCTGCTGCTCTATCAACATATTTCACTGGAGTCCAAGTGATGGCAGCGCGCAGCATCCGGCCAAGAATTGAGGCCAAAGTTTGGCCCAGGAGTGCTGAAATTAACACCGCTGCAATCAATACCAGCGCACGAACCAACCCTTCGCTGAAGAACGAAGCAACGATTTGCGGCAACACCAGTGCAGCGAGAATGCCGCCGCCTAAGAATCCAGCGAAAGACAACAGCCCGGCAACAAAACCTTGACGCCAACCGGCCCAAGCGAAAACAAATACCGCACCGACGAGCACCCAGTCGACCACATTCATCGCGACCTCACGCCCTGCCCATTGTTTTCACGAGTGCTTGTGCAGCTTCTGGATCAGTTGGTCCTTCACCAAACGAGGGGCACCACTTCGCGATAGTGCAAGCGCCACATGCCGGTTTGCGAGCATGGCACCTGCGTCGCCCATGCCAGATGACCAACTGTGATGCCTTGGTCCAATCTTTCTTTGGCCAAAGTTCCATCAGATCGCGTTCAACTTTGACTGGGTCTGTTTCAGTTGTGAATCCCAAGCGCATACATAAGCGCAGCATGTGAGTATCAACGGTGATTCCTGGAAACCCGAAGGCTTCGCCCAGCACCACGTTTGCTGTTTTACGCCCAACCCCAGGCAGTGTGATGAGTTCTTCCAGTGTTTTGGGTACTTCACCACCAAAGCGGTCACAGAGTTGCTGGCCAATAGCCTGCAGGGTCGCCGACTTGGCTCGATAAAAGCCAACAGGGTGAATAATTTCCTCTAAGTCAGCTGCTCGGGCGCCGGCAAAGTCAGCCGCTACGTGGTACTTCTCGAAGAGCGCAGGCGTGACCTTGTTGACCCGCACGTCGGTGCTTTGAGCGCTGAGAACAGTGGCAACCAGTAATTGCAAGGGGTTTGTGAAGTCCAATTCGCATTTCACATCGGGGTATTGAGCTTCCAAAGCCTTATAAATTGAACGGAATCGCCGCTTTTGCGCTGCTAAATCCGTCATGGGCCCAGCGTATGGGTGCAGTGGCCACGAGGGTGTGTACCGGGGCACCTCAGTTATAGGTCAGAATGGTGTCGTGGATGAAATGACGGTAATGAGTGCGCCCCTCTTTGCGGCACTAGATGTTGAAGGGGCTACGGCACTTCGCGCCTCTTTGGTAGAGCGCAGCGTTGTCAAAGGTGAGGTTCTGTTTTCCGAGGGCGATCCTGGCGATCGCATGTATGTCATCGTCGACGGCAAGGTCAAGCTCGGTCAAACATCAGGTGACGGTCGGGAGTCACTGCTTGCAGTACTTGGACCGGGCGAGATGTTTGGCGAATTAAGTTTGTTCGATCCAGGCGTTCGCACCTCAACAGCAACCGGACTCACCGATGCCATTGTGCTTGGCCTAGGTAATGATCAACTGCGTCCATGGCTTGCTGGCCGCCCAGAGGTTGCAGCAGCGCTACTACAAGCACTCGCTCGTCGGCTTCGCCGCACTAATGAAGCTATGGCAGACCTCGTGTTCTCTGACGTTCCCGGCCGTGTTGCCAAAGCGTTAATGGACCTCGGAGAAAAGTTCGGCACCATCTTGCCTGACGGTCTGATGGTCACCCATGACATGACACAAGAAGAACTTGCGCAACTTGTTGGTGCATCTCGTGAAACAGTGAACAAGGCGCTCGCTGACTTTGCGCAACGTGGCTGGATTCGCCTTGAATCACGCCAAGTTCTCATCCTTGACGTCGAGCGTCTCGGCAAGCGGGCTCGTTAAATCCTCATCTGTGGTGAACTCACCTAGATGCATTAAGTACGCTAATTGGGCTTTCACTGATTGTCGTGCTGCTCCTTTGAGTTTCTCCGGCGTATCGGCATACACAATGTCTAAAACATCTGTTGAGGTAACGGCTCCGGCTTTAACTACTTCACGAACTTCAGCAAGCCTTGCAATGCGGTGCTCAACATAGGAATTGAGAATGTCATTTGGACCAGAAAGTGCTGGGCCGTGACCTGGTAATAGCCAAGAAACATTATGTGTAGCAACCTGTTCTTTCAATCGTTCTAAGCTTTCGAAATAAGCGCCGAGGTCTCCATCTGGCATTGTTATCACTGCAGTTCCTCGACCTAAAACGGTGTCTCCCGTTAACAAAGTTCCGTCATGCGGTAACAAGAAACTCATACTGTCCAAAGAATGTCCGGGGGTGGCCAATACCCGAAGCTCGGTTTCACCGATAGTGATGACATCTCCATCAGCGAGGCCTTCGTCACCGAGTTGGAACTTTGGATCCAGTGCGCGCACCTTGGTTTTGGTGAGTTCGGCTAGAGATTTCGCCCCTGCGGAATGATCCGAGTGACCATGGGTCAAGATCACTGCTCCGACCTCGCAGTCGCGTAGTCGCGCAGCGGCAAGGATCGCTTTGAAATGACTTTTCTCGTCTGGCCCTGGATCGATGACGATGCATTTTGAAGTGTCAGGAACATGAAGCAGCCAGGTGTTCGTTCCATCAAGAGTCCAAGCGCCAGCGTTATGCGCCAATACGCACACAGCACTTTGGGTTACTGATCCGCCTTCCCAATCATCGCGGGAACCGATGTAGGGAAGCGGGCGCCCGCTCATGAATTCTGCCGAGTTTCAACTGGAGGTACCGGGCGATCAAGTTCAAGCAGTTCGCCGGTGCGGTCGTGAACAATCGCCCAATGCTCACGGCCATTTTCGTCAATATGTAAGCGATCCATCCGAGGCACAATGTCGCGGGCATCAGTTTCGGCCACCAGCGTTGCAATCTGCGAATGTTTAAGGAGATGAACAAGAGCGGCACGTGTTGGTGCCATGAGCAACATGTTTCCTTGATTTGCTTCTGTGATCGCATCAGCAGGTGCAATCCAACGGGCTTCTACAGCTTCGGTACCGTGCGGCTCTGCTGTTTGATCTTGCGGCATATGTGCGATGAAAAAGCGAACGTCATACCGCAACATCTCCCACTCGGGAGTCACCCAGTGGTCCAAAAGAACCAGCGAATGCGGATCTAACACCACACCCGCTTCTTCCTCTAGCTCACGGACAGCACAAATCAGTAGACCCCGTGTCTCTTGGAGATCAGCACTCATCCGTAATGAGAGCGTGGCTAAATTCGCTTCGCCTAAGTCAAGTGCTTCGCCACGTTCTAAATCTTGCGGATCAAGACGGCCGCCAGGAAACACATAGGCATTGGCAGCGAAAGCCATCGTGCTGGCTCGACACATCATGTAGGTCTGCAAACCTTGATCAGTCTCTCGCAGCAGAAGAACAGTTGCGGCCGATCGAGGTGTGACCGGGCGCCACGTGGCTTGACCGGTTGCTAATTCTCGAGCCCGTTGTAACGTGTGCTCGGGAAACTCGCGCGTCACTACTCGGTGACCTCGACAATGAGTTCAACCTCGACAGGTGCGTCAAGTGGAAGTGCGGCGACACCAAGTGAGGAACGAGCATGCACACCCTTGTCGCCGAAAGCCTGCAACAAAACGTTGCTCGCTCCATTGACCACAATCGGTGCAGACACGAACTCAGGCACGCTCGCGACAAACCCGGTGACCTTCACGATACGAACAACCTTCTCGAGGTCGCCAATCAGACCCTTAATCGCGGCAATTCCATTGAGCGCACAAATTTTTGCAAGTTCGTGTGCTTCTTCGGGTGTGACTGTGCCGCCCACTTTGCCGGTCATCGGCAAAGCTCCTTCGACCATCGGCAGTTGGCCTGACAAGAAAATCAGGTTTCCGGTGCGCACCGCAGGTACATACGCCGCAACGGGCACAGCGATCTCAGGAAGGGTCAGGCCAATCTCTGCCAAACGACTTTCAACACTCATGAAGAGATTCTCCTTATCCGGCGATCGGGCGCTTGAAATAGGCCACAAGTTGTTCAGCAGTTTGCCCCGGAACAACCTGCACTAATTCCCAGCCGTCAATCCCCCAATTATCAAGGATTTGCTTGGTGGCGTGGATCAGAAGCGGCGCGGTGGCGTATTCCCATTTAGTCATGATCTGACCCTAGCGATAGCGACCGACGCGTCGTGCGGCTCCTCGGATTACGCTGGAGGAATGGTCAATTGGTCGGACACCGCATTGCACGTGGTTTCCGGCAAAGGCGGTTCCGGTAAGACCACCGTTGCCGCCGCCCTTGCAATCAATTTAGCCCGTGACGGCAAGCGAACTTTGCTCATGGAAGTGGAAGGACGCCAGGGCATCGCTCAACTTTTTGACACTGCTCCCCTTCCCTATGAAGAGCGCCGAATTGCGATCGCGCCGGGTGACGGCGAGGTGTGGGCGATTGCTGTTGATGCCGAAGATGCCCTCGTTGATTACCTTGCAACCTTTTATAACCTTGGTCGAGCCGGCTCAGCCCTCCGCAAAATGGGGGCCATTGATTTCGCCACAACACTGGCGCCCGGACTACGCGATGTGTTGCTCACCGGAAAAGCCTGCGAGCTAGTGCGCCGTAAAACCAAACGCACGGCGAATGCTTATGACGCCGTAGTGATTGATGCCCCACCAACTGGTCGCATTGCCCAATTTCTCAACGTGACGGCTCAGGTCTCTTCACTTGCCAAGACTGGACCGATTCATCGCCATGCCGAAATGGTGATGGGCGTGATCAGTTCGCCACAGACTTCAGTTCACTTAGTAACCCTTCTTGAAGAAATGCCAGTGCAAGAAACTATCGATGGCCTCTATGAGCTTCAGCGAGTAAATCTTCCCGCCGGCGCTGTCTTTGTGAACATGACGAGAAATCCAATTCTTGATCAAAAACAAAGTGCGAAGGTGCGCAAAGGGACGTTGGCAATCAAGAAAATCAGCGAAGCCGCCATCCAAGCGGGTATCCGTCAATCCGCTGATGTTTTAGCGGCTGGCTTGCTACAAGAAGCAAACGATCATGTGTTGCGCGCTGATTTGGAAGCACGCGAGCGCACGCGAATTGACGAGTTGAACATTCCAACAATCACGTTGCCTTACCTGACCCGAGGGATTGACCTTGGGAGTTTGTATGCACTTGCTGAGGTCATGTATGACGAGGGTGTGCGATGAGTGCATTCAAAATTGATGCTCCAATCTTTGATATTGATACGATCGTTCTCAACACAAATATTCACATCATCGTGTGCACCGGCGCTGGCGGTGTAGGAAAAACCACTGCTGCAGCCGCACTCGCCTTACGTGCGGCAGAACATGGTCGCAAAGTGTGCGTCCTCACCATCGATCCCGCACGAAGGCTTGCACAAGCGTTGGGAGTTGAAACTCTGGACAATACGCCACGTCGGGTTGTCGGCATTGAACAACGTGAAGGCTCCGGCTCTCTAGACGCAATGATGCTTGACATGAAACGAACCTTCGATGAAGTCGTCGAAGCTCATTCTGATCCCGAGCGCGCACAACAAATTTTAGAGAATCCGTTTTATCAATCCCTGTCTTCTTCCTTTGCTGGGACTCAGGAATACATGGCTATGGAAAAACTTGGGCAGCTGCATGCGCAGGCTCGAAGTCAAGGAACTTGGGATTTAATCGTGGTGGATACCCCGCCATCGAGAAGTGCGCTCGATTTCCTTGACGCACCTGCTCGGTTGGGTTCATTTTTGGATGGAAAATTCATTCGTATTCTGGTTGCACCTGCAAGAGGCGCTAGTAGAGGAATAGGAAAACTCGCTGCAGTCGGTTTCGGTTTTTTCACAAGTGCCTTGTCAAAGATTCTTGGCTCTCAAGTCTTGAATGATGTCGGAGCTTTCGTCACAGCTATCGATTCAACATTCGGGGGCTTTCGCGAACGGGCCGATGCCACCTATGCGTTGTTGAAGGATTCACATACCTCGTTCGTCGTAATCGCTGCACCCGAACCTGACGCGCTTCGGGAAGCGTCGTATTTCGTTGAGCGGTTACACGCCGATTCGATGCCACTTGCTGGACTCGTGCTGAATCGGGTGCAAGAAGTGACCTTAGCTGCGGTTTCTCGGGAGCAGGCCTTGGCCGCGGTCGAGGTTCTCGAACTTGGCGATGCAAACCAGAAGTGCGCCGCAGCATTACTTGAACTTCATTCTGAGCGTGCTGCCATGGTGCAACGCCAACAAGACGTTGCTGCAAGATTTACATCCGCCCATCCAGGCGTCCCTGTAGTGACGGTGGTTGCGTTACCGCAAGATGTGCACGACCTCAGTGGGCTACGGGCAATTGGTGAACTTCTCGCAGACTAGGAAACGCGGGATACGGCGGTGCCGCGAGCAAAATCATCGCTCGCGTTTTGCAGCAGCACACTCCAGGACGCAACATTTGGGCGGCGGCGAAGCAACGCGCGACGTTCGCGTTCGGTCATGCCACCCCAGACGCCAAATTCAACGCGGTTGTCGAGTGCATCGGACAAACATTCGGTGCGAACAACGCAGCCTGAACAAATTGCCTTCGCGCGATTTTGTGCTGCTCCTTGCACAAACAAAGTATCCGGATCAGAGGTCTTACAAGCTGCGTTTGCTGCCCAGTCACTATCAACACTCATTCCGAATGGCCCCTTAAATCCTACGAATCTGCCCGTTTTACGGTGATCCGTCCCTATATCCGACTGAGTAAATCTACGCAGGTGAACAGCTGTTCAATAGGTTCAGAAGAACTATTCTGAACTAGTCATTTATAACTATAAAATGTGGACCTTAGTTCATGCCAAGAGCGGCTTTCACGGTCGCCGCAACAAATCCACCATCAGCGCGCCCCTTGACCGCGGGCTGCACGATTTTCATGACGGCCCCCAGCGCAGCCCCTCCGGTAACACCATTAGCCCCCAGCCACGGGAATTCGAAGTTCGGCCAAGTGCAAGCCACCTAGGTGTAACCGAGTCGAACCGGTTGACGACGTGGCATAGCGCGCTGGTAATTGGCCGGTAAATGGGTTCATCGCGAATAGCCATTGGGAACGCAGCTCCAGTTCCAAGACATCGCCGGCCCGCACCCTGGTAGCCGCAGGCAAGAGCGCCACGGTTATCGGCACCACCTCGCCGGGGCGAAATGGCTCGGCCTTGGAGTGGGTATGCACCGGTTGCCAAGGGGTCGACAGTTCCGAGTCGAGTTCACGGTGGGCAAGCCGGTGCCAGCCATGGGTGACAACATCACGGCCGAAACCATATGACCCTTCGAAGGGGACTTCAATTCCATTGCGAATCAGTCTTACTGCAGCCAACAAAGTCGCATCGCTGGTGCCCTCGAGGCTGACATCGGCATTAAACGTCATTGGCCCAATGAGGTCGCACGCCGTCTGCACCTGCCACCTAAATTTCAAAGAACCATTCGAATTCACAAACGCCATTGACGTGTCGGAAGTGTTCGGGTTTTCAGTGAGTTGGCCATCAGAGCCAAGGTGCAGTGAAACCCAGGTGACACCAGGAGG
>CANJCG010000030.1 GCA_947472655.1 Actinomycetota bacterium | reverse complement strand
GAGTGCCTCCACTCACATTATCGACTCCGCGCACGGCTTCAATATGACGGTTTTGGAATACATCCCCGGGATCTCATCTGCCGTTCATAACTGGGAACGCCTGACTGACGCAGTTGAAAACATCACCGCAAGCACGGATGACATGCTCACCTTGTTTGGTGATCTTTCGGGTAAGTCCGGCACTGCAAAGATTTTCAATGATGGCGCGATTGACGTGGATGCCTTGAAAGCATTGCCACCGCGAGTGAAGTCGATTGATCTTGGTATTTCTGCGACGTATAACAATCTTCTAGCGGTGCAGGCCAATGGTCCGCTGTCTGGTCCGTTGGCGGCAGTTCAAGCCAAGGCGTTAAGCACCATCACTCCTATTCAAGATGCGATGAAGGCGCTTGTTGATCTGGCTCCTCAATTGCCAGATGCGCTAGGTGCCAACGGGCCGCGTCGTTATCTCATCGCGATTGGTAACCAAGCCGAGATGCGTGCAGCAGGCGGTGCTCCGCTCACGCTGATTCTTGTTGAGTTTGACCAAGGCCGAATCACGATTCCAATTAAAGGCCAAACGAGTACCGAACTCTTTCCACCATTGAATGCCCCCGTGAAATGGTGGGGTCCATCTGCGAACCCATTCTTCGATGTCAATCCGCGCTATAGCCCGATGGTTGTGGCAAACACTCACCCGAATCTGGAATTCAGCGCGCGTGAAATGGCTGGTGCTTGGGAAGGTGGTAGCTACCCCGTTGTTGATGGCGTTGTGACCATTGACCTCACGGCGATTGGCTCTGTGCTCAATGCGATGGGCCCAATTCAGTCGGCTGCATATGGTGAAGTTACTGGCGACAAGCTTGGGCAAATTTTATTGATTGACGCCTACGCAAAATTTGGTCAGTCAGATGCAGTGGCTCGGCAGAAGGCAAATCAGGAACTCTTGGATCAGTTACTTACCAAGCTACTGAGCGGCGATGAACTTGTAACTGCAGCAAAGGCTATGGCTAAGACTGCACCGGGGCGTCACTTTCAGGTGTGGATGGCAAAGCCTGAGTTTGAATCCGTAATTTTGCGCAGTGGTGCTGGCGGCAGCGTCACAGCACCAATAACTGGCGACTGGTCTGCTGTCTATACGCAAAATGGCAACCAGAGCAAGGTGGATGTCTTCCAAGAACGCAAGGTCGTGGTGAATGCGGCGATTCGTGCTGACGGATCTGCGCGCGTCACCCAAGATGTGATCTTGACGAATGCAACGCCAAAGGATCGCCCGGAGGGCCCACCCGAGCGTATTGGCTATGAAACAAGTTGGTTAAAAGCGGCGTACGTCATGTATGTGCCAAATGCAGCAACCAATATGAAAACGATTTACCCGGCAGGATTTGCAGTACGACCGTTTAAGAATCACCAACAACTCGGTAAGGGTTATGTTGATGATGGTTTCGGACAAAAACTTGTGCGGGTGGTCGGTTGGACTGCGCCGCAAGCATCATCAACTGTTTCGCAAAGTTACGACTTACCTGCCGGAACATTTGGTAAAAATGGAAACCTGAACTACACCTTGCAGGCTGATCCTCAATCATTGTTTAAGGCATCTACCGTCACAGTTCGGGTGACTGCACCCGCTGGCTATTCACCGGTGGAGACCGATGGCATGGTTGTTACCGGAAAAACCGCAGAGGTAAGTGCTGTGCAAGACCGAACGGTCAAGGTTTCGATTGCACTTTCGAAGGATCGTTAATGATTCGAATCCTTGGAATACAGCGATCTGAACTGGTGCTTAGCGGTGTAACTCTTCTTGCGATAGTTGCGTTATGGCTGGTGCCACCAGCGGGTTTCGTTTTGTCGGCAGTACTTCTTGCGTTGTTGCCACCTTGGGGGAGAAGTATCACCGAGCGGGCAATTATCAGCATTGTGTTGATTGTCGGCACGGTGGCGCTGACCATTCCGCGCAGCAGCGAAGTGCCTGTGACTCAGACGAGCGCTCGTGTTGGGCTAACAGCACTCTTGGTTGTCGCAGTCATTCTGCGATCGCTACCAAAGTTGAAGAAGTACGCCGCTATTCCAAAACCACAAACAATCGATTTCGCTATAGCGGCATTAATCGCGGTGATTGCGTTGTGGTTAATGAGTGCATATCGAGGTGTAGGTCCGTACGGAATTGTCAGTGGCCTATTTTTCACTGGCTGGGATAACCAAGGCCACTTCGTACCGTTTGCCAACACTTATGAGGTTGGAAAAACCACGTGGCCAACCCTTGATGGTTCGATAGCTTGGAACCAGTGGTACCCAAGTTTGCACACCACACTTTGGGCCCTGGTTACCGAAGCAACTCATGCCGCAAAGCTTGATCGCATTCAATTGCTTGCGCCCTATGTGCAAAATATGGCCGTCAGTTTCGCATTGTGTATGGGCACGCTAGCCTGGATAGCTCAAGATCTCAGCAAGAGATTAGTCAAGGTGCTTGCTCCAACGAGCGTCGTTGTCATGAAGGCTGCACCACTGGTTGCTGTTGCAGTTTTTGCACTCTTCGCACTTCTTGGTAGCCCAACAAGCTTGTTCAATGCTGGCTTCACAAACTTTGCAATGGCAGTCACGATCACGGCCGCCACTGCTTATCTCAGCTGCCGCAGTATGGATGATGCGCGGCGCATTGGCTGGTTGCTTGTGCCGCTGGGTTCGCTGGCTGTTATCGGTTTATGGACACCGCTTGTGCTTGGTATCGCGCCGGCCGGTGTGGTTGTGCTTATTTCTTTGAGTAAGAAAACCAAGTGGGTCGGGATTGCCTGGGCGGTGGCAACGGTGTTACTCATCGGCGGCACCACGTATTTACAAACTAAAGCGATCGTGAATGTGTCCGGTAAAGACGCAGGCGGCTTCACCCAAGATCTTGGTGCGGTGAATTCCGGCATGGTTGAGTTCAACTTGATCGCGGCGATGACCGCACCAATTATTTTGGCTTTGCTTGCTACGTATTTATTCAAGCGTCGACAGCTAACAGTTGCGGTCGCTGCAGCAGGAACAGTGATTGTTATTTTGCCTTTCCTGGCCATCACCATTCTTGGAGCCGTTCAAGCCGGCAAGGGTTGGCTTGAAAGTTATTACGTGTTGAAAACTCTTGATGCGATTTTGTTGTTTGCTGCTCCGGCATATGCAGCGTTAACTGCGATTGCACTGGTTTTATTTGTCACCCTCATTGCGAAAACTAAAATAAGAGTCGCAGGCCTATCGGTGGCGGTATCTGTGATTGTGGTGGCTTTCGTGTGGGTTGTTAGTGGAACACCCGGCATTACCGCAGGGCAACAGCGCAGTGAAAGCGTGACGAACTCACTTGTTGGTGAAGCAATTGTTAATTCTGCGCAGGCCGCAAAGCCATATGCAACTGCGATGCCAATGATGTGGGATGGCGCGGGTAACTTGCCAAATCTTTGGCTTGCATCGCTGAGTGGTGTGATGAGTAAAGACCAGCAGACCTTCTACCTGAGTTTGCCAGCCTTTCCCTATGACGCTCAGGCTCAGCAATACGTATTCGACTATTTAGCGGGGCGGCCAAATGTCGATTTAGCCATGATGTGGTTTCGATCAATCAGTGGACAGCAACTTGCAGAATTGAAAAACCAACTACCTAATCAAGTGACCTTGGTCAAAGTACCGATGCGCTCCTCATTGTTGTGTCAGGAGTGCTCGCTGTAATGATGCCTTCCTTTAACCGTCGAACTAGGCGGGCACCGATCACTGTTGTGGCTATTGGTTCTGCGGTGGCACTGTTCGCTTCCTTGGCTCCAGCAGATGCGGCACCAACTCTTCGTATCCAGCCTGCTCCTACGCTGCCCACCCCTCAAACCGTGTCCAAATATGTGATTCGAAAAAACGTCGTGTCAGTGCCGGCAGCGGCAAATCTGGGCACGGGTGCATTTGTGGTGGGATCAAGCCCTGGTATGCGTGCCGCCCTCATTCGTGAATCGGCAGCAACGTCCAGCGGCACACCGCTGATGGCGGACTGGAACGGTGACGGCATCGCAACCCCGGGTCGTTATGACGCTGGGGTTTGGTATGCGACTGACACAGTGATCGGTAAAACGCCTCAGTGGAAGGCGATCTCGATGTTCCCCGGACAGCCGGGAGACATTCCTGTTGTTGGTGACCGAACCAAAGATAAACAACCTGACGTTGGCTTTTTTCGCAACGGCACGTGGCTTTGGCAGTTCAATGGCGATAAGACTGAGACTGAACAGTTCGGCGCCCCAGGTGATAAGCCAATAATCGGTGACTGGAACGGCGATGGTATCGATGATCTCGGGGTGGTCCATGTCGATGGCACGTGGTCACTGAAGATTCCAGGAATCATCAAGAAGAAAGACATCAAACTTGATCCTGGGGCAACCCTTGAACTGCATCCAGCTGAAAAGTACGCACTCGCAAACTTTGCATTTGGTCTGCCTACTGATATTCCCATTGCTGGCGACTGGAATGCAGATGGCAAAGATACGCCCGGTGTGGTGCGCAATAACGCGACCTGGATTTTCAGCAAGTCATTATTTAAATTGACCAAAACAACAAACATTGTTTTTCCAATTGAAAGTGGCTTCACCGCCCTCGTTGGCTCACGTGCAACTGGCATCGAGAGTTGCCCAACAGCGACACCATTATCTGAAAAGCGGGCGATGCTCATCGCTGCAAAAGTCATACCGCCAGCAAAGCTTAAGGGTGATACGAAGAAGCAGGGAATGCCTGAAATTTTGGCAACCGTGCAAGATGGTCTTCGCTATTCAATCACCAACGACCTCACTAAACGCTTGGCTACTCAAGTGGCATATCCGTATTACGACGTGCTGAGTATTCACAAGACGATTGAAGAATCAGTTCGACGCTCTGCAAACGTTGCGCTTGCTGGTGCGATCATGCTGACCACAACGAATTGGAAGAAAGAACAAAACATCACCCGGGCACAATTGATGGCCTACACCAAGTGGCAGATTCGTTCGATCTCCTGTCAGCATGACGCGATCACTCCTGGTGGTTGGGGAACGACTTGGCAGTCTGCCCTTTGGGCGACAACCGTTGGTCAAGCGGGATGGATGTTATGGCCGCAGCTAAGTAAGCAGGAAAAGGGTTATGTTGCGGCGATGGTTGAGCATGAGGCCGATGCTGTTGCTGCTCGTGGCCCGCACTATTACAAAGACCGGGATGGCAAGGAATATTCACCCGGTAACTCAAAGTCTGACGAAGTCTCGTGGGACGTCACCGCCCCTGCGTTGGCGTTAGCGATGATGCCTAAGGCCAAGCAAGCAGAAACCTGGCGAAAAGCGCTCGTCGGTTTCTCGATCGCAGCATTCGCGCGTCCCAGTGATCTCACGAACAACATGACGGTGAATGGCATTAACATCTCGAAGCAATTACCCGGCACTAATGCCAATGAAGACGGCACAATTACCAATCACAACATTATTAATCCGGACTATCAGCAAAATGTTCAGAACCTGTGGTGGGCAGCAAGCATGCTTCGTGTGGCAAGGCAAAGCGTGCCCGAAGCTGTCTTCTTAAACGCCGACATTATTTACCGCTCACTGGCTGTGGTGAATTTCCCAACGCCGCCATATGCCGCACCAGGTGGAATTGTCTATAAGCCAGGTGGTCAGATCTATTACCCGCAAGGGGTTTCGTGGGGCACTCGCAGACCAGCGACCTTCACGGGGGTGGATTCATTCGCAGCTATTTATTCGGCTCCTGACACCAATGCCGCTCAATATCTAGCTGATCATGCGCGCGATACGCGCGGCATGCAGTTGCGATATGACTCCGGCAAGATTTACGCCACGGGAAACGCCGAAGACTCATATGCACTGGGCAAAGAGGAATACGCACTGCAACAAACTGCGTTGGCGTGGTGGGCTGGCGCAGTGCCAAGTGGGCCAGGCTTTAAGTTAGACAAGAGCAAAATCACTGGCGTGAATTTGAACCCAACCGGGGCTGTTTCGTAGCTTTTATTTCAGGGTGGCGATGAACTGCTTGCACTCGTCGTATGTTGGCAAGAGTCCAAGTTCGCCAGCCTGCGTCAAGGTGGGCGCCGCCGCATCCTTTGGCGACAGCAACGCAGCAGTGCCCTCAGGAAATGGCAGACCAAGGGACGGATCAAGGGGATGAATCCCATGTTCGCGACCGGGCGCATAGGGCTCTGAGCAGAGGTAACCAACCGTGACTGAATCTGAGAGAGCCAAAAAGGCATGCCCCAAACCTTCAGAGATATACAGCCCGGTGCGGTTTTCATCATTGAGTTCGATGGAGTCCCATTGGCCAAAGGTTGGTGACCCAACGCGAATATCAACGACAATATCCAGAATCGCACCGCCAAAGCACTGCACATATTTTGCTTGGCCGGGAGGAAGTTGAGCGAAGTGCACGCCACGAACCGTGCCCTTTTTCGACACAGAAATATTCATCTGTTCTAAACCAAAGCTATGTCCGACAGCCTCACGAAAGACGTCACCTTTGAAGGCTTCCAGGAAAACTCCTCGATCATCGGGACGCTGGAGCGGGGTAAAAGACCACGCGCCTGGAAGAGAGAGTTCGTTGACCTGCACCCGTGAAGGTTATCGGAAGAAGGGTCAACAACTGATCCTTGAAGTGGCTGCCAAGTACGCTGACCTCATGCGAATCGCCATTCTTGGCACCCGTGGGGTGCCGGCCACCTATGGCGGATTTGAAACAGCGGTGGAAGAGATCGGCAAGAGGTTGGTTACCCGTGGCTATGACGTCACGGTCTACTGCAGAAATCCGGGACAAAAGCAGAAGGAATATCTGGGCATGAAACTGGTGAACTTGCCAGCGATCAAGCATCGATTCACTGAAACTTTGAGTCACACCACTTTGAGTACCATGCATGCGATCACGAAAGATCGTCCCGATGTGGTCTTAATGCTGAACGCCGGCAATGCTCCGCTGCTTGCCCCGTTGAAACTGGCAAAAATCCCTGCAGCTATTCATCTTGATGGTTTGGAATCAAAACGTGAGAAGTGGCGAGGCGCTGGAGCCAAGTACTATCGCTGGGCTGAAGATGCCTCGGTGAAACAAGGCCAGGAAGTTATTGCGGATGCACAAGCAATCGCAGACCATGTCAAAGAGCGCTATGGGCGTGAATGCACCGTGATTTCCTATGGGGCTGCGGTGATTCATCCGCAAAGTGATCGGTTGGCTGAACTCAGGCTCAAAAAAGGTGAGTACCACTTGATCGTTGCTCGATTTGAGCCAGAAAATCACGTACTAGAAGCCGTCCATGCCTATAAGGCAAGTCGCGAAACAAAACCGCTCGTGGTTGTGGGCAGTGCACCGTACTCACAGTGGTACGTGGATGCAGTGCACGGTGCAGCGGCAAATGATCCGCGCATTCACTTCACAGGCGGACTCTACGATCAGGAACTTCTCGATCAACTTTATGGAAATGCCGTGACCTATATCCATGGTCACAGCGTTGGTGGCACGAATCCAAGCTTGCTGCGCGCGATGGGCGCTGGGGCAGCGGTATTGGCCTACGAAGTGGAATTTAATCGTGAAGTTACCGCTGATCAAGCACTCTTTTGGGCCGACGCCGACGAACTCACGGCCTTCTTTAACGAAATTCAGACCGGTGCACTAGATGAGGCACTTCAACAATTACGTGAGAAAAGTCAGAAACGAATTCAAGAGAATTACCAATGGGATCAGGTGACTGATCAATATGAAGCACTGATAAAAAAGCTAGCGGAAAGCAAAAAGAAATGAACGTCGCAGTTGTCATTGTGACTCATAATTCTGCGGAAGTCATCGCTGAGACTCTTGAGAGCGTGAAAGCTCAGACTCAGTTACCTGATCGAATCGTGATCATCGATGATGAGTCCACAGATGAAACGATGCAGGTTGTGCGACAGCAATTAATTACCTCTGGTCTTTCATATGTCATACATGCGAGTAGCTCTGAAGCCAAAGACCTTCACACTCGCATCGCTCAGAATTTTCTCCAGGGCGTGACCGAGGCAAAAAATAATGGCGCTGACGTCGTGGTGCTTGGTGACCACGACGATGTTTGGCACGCAGATCGAATCGCTCAACATCTGAAGATTTTCAGCGAAAACCCAAGTGCAGTTATGGTTGCAGCAGATGGTGTGATCAACACGGATGAAAATCCGGTGATGCCAGAAACCCTACGTAATACGTTTCCGGTGCCGGTGAACTTTAATGACATGCGGGCGAGCCAGCAGTTCCATTACGTCGTGCGGCATTCAGTGGCTACTGGTGGAGCAAGTGCTATCAAGCCAGCGAATTTTCAACATCTGAACGTGCCCAAAGGTTGGCTTCATGACCGGTGGTGGAGTTTGGCTGCAGCAGCTCAAAACGCACTCGTCATCGACACCACACCAGTGATTGACTATCGCATTAGTGCAACGCAACAAGTGGGGTTAGATACGGCCGCCCAGCTTTCTGGCAATCAGCAATGGTTGAAGCACCATACAAAGAACATTTTTCGTTCGCTGAAGCATTTGTATGACGTTATTCCGCTCTACATTGCAAGCAGATGAATGACACAGACTGAAGCAGTGGGTGAACCGATACCCAGGTAAGGAACCTGCGTGCATTGCAAGGAACTTGGCGCGAAGCCTGCTGGGATGGATGAGTAGAACTCATCAATTTGTGAGCGCTGCGGTGCATAAAGCGCCAGTGCGGTTGGCCGCAAAGCGCGAAGCACGTTCGCGCCATCAGGTGTTAGTGAAGCGCCCTCGGGAACGTTGTTGTACATTCCCCACAGTTGCATAGCGGCAATGGTTGAGGTGAGTCGATCTGGATCTGTCCAGGTCGCGATGCGATCTGTAGATGTGGTGTTGGCTAGAACGAATTCCTCGGCGGCAACATTTGATTTCATCAGGTCTTCAACTTGATAGTCAAAATATGCCGCGTTCATGGGGTACTGCCCAAAAATGCCAAGGTTGCCTCGCCCATTTTGCAGGAACTGTGAGGCAAGCCCTAGAACAATGAGTGCCAGCATCACTGCAAGCCATCCCACAAGCGATCCTCGAGTTGCACAGAGCAGCAATGTCACAAATACCACGGCGCTAGAAAGCAAGACGATCGATAACCCGGTACTCATTGGAAAGACGCGATCCGAATGTCCAGACCACACCATGAAACCAATCAACGCGAGAATGAATATCCAACCGACTAAGACAACAGGGCGGTGACCATAAATGGCCGCGATTGCGATCACAATGGCAGCAAGTGCGCCCGGCCAGCACATGGCTGCGTAATGTGGTGCTTCTATCCAAGGCCCGGGAATCAGTTTCATGTAAACCAACGTGAATGCAATGTTCATCAAAGCGATAGCAAAAGCAACGAACGTCCATCGATTGCGCACGAGTGCGAGAGCGAAGGCAGAAGTAAGTAAGGCAAGTAGCAAGACTAAGAATGCAACATCTCGCGTCCAAATATTTGTGTCACTTATGTAGGTTTCAAAATCAAGACGCGAAGTCCACGATCGATACGTCTCTAACCAGTTAAGCCCAGGAAACATCTGGCGTCCAAGAAGTAGGAAGCCAATGATTGAGACCACAAAGCCAAGAGCGATCAGTAAGAATTCACGCAGCAGTGCGAGCAAGGAGACGCGATCAACCCACCAAGCAACTACCCGAATTGCTAGCCAGATGAATCCAGAAAGCAGCGCGTTGTACGGATTGAGCATGACTAGCCAGCCAATAACGAGACCAACGAAGATTGGCTGAGCTAGTAAATATCCGCGACCCGGCGTTGGTTTAAGTCGCGACGTACCAAGGGCAAACAGCACAAAGGACGCGGCCATTGCCGAACCTGTGGCGTAGGTGTTGCCGAGGTAGCTCAACACCATGGAGTTCAGAGCAACAAAAAAAGTCAGAGCTACGGATAACGCGCGACCAGTGAGTCGTCGAGCCATCCAATAGGTGGAGGCAATGATGAGAAGAAGCATCAGACCGCGCCAGATTGCAAAGCCGGCAAAGGTTCCAAAAATTTCGATCAGGCCACGCACTGGAGTCAGATAACCAAGACGGGTCCAGTAGTAGGAAGCATCAAGAGCACGGTCGTTAACGGTGTGGCCAAAGATTGCAAGGGTGGCCGAAAACTGGGAGTCAGGTGAATTGAAGCCCGTCCACCATTTGGCGCCCACGCCCCACATCACAATTGCCCAGATACCAAGGACAAGGGTGATCTCCGATGAACGCCTGAGGAATTTGGTGGATTTCATGATGATCAGTGCGGAGTAGATCGACTACGCGATCTGCGCTGTCTCCTCTTCAAATTCGGCAACGATGCGAACCTGACCGCCAAGTGCACCAATGTATGAACGAAGTGTGCTGATCTCGGAATGATCGAGGTCACCGCGCTCTACGGCCGAGACACGGCGTTGTGAGACACCCATAATTTCTGCGACTTGGCGCTGTGTGAGTCCACGGGACTTACGCAAGACAGAGAGTTGATGGCCTGCGATCTCAGCACCAAGGGAGCTCGCTTCGGCAGCGACTCTTTGCGGCGTGGTGGCACGCTTCTTGCCCACATCCGACCAATGGTCAACGTCCATCAAGTGAGACCTTCACTTTCTTTCGAGATCCAATGAGGCATCGTCGGATCAAGGGTTATTGCGCAGGACGGAATCTCAGGATCGTAATAGAATACAAGTGTACTAAACGAATGTGCAGCAAAGTGAAAGACTGGGCAAGTAAGAACACCAAGCAGGTTCACCCAGGCCCATGAGCTGGCGATCAGGGCCCCCACAAAAAGCGCTGCTACCGCTAGGCTCCCTGAGGTGTCCGCCCTGCTGATCGACGTCACTGACCTCGTCGAATTTCTGCAGCGCCGGGAATCCGTTTCTGGTGTTCAGCGAGTCATCGCCGAGACCACCCCACTTCTTGAAATGAAGTCCGAAGTCATTGCTCACCCAGTTCTCCTGGATCGCGGCAGAGGGGTCTTCGTTCAACTCACCCACACCGAGCACCACCTCTTGATACAACGAGGTGCGCGAGCAGGAAGTGACGCCACCAGAGACGAGTTGGCGATAGCCGCAGATGCAGCAATCGCGCGGGCGGGCACCGCAGCACCCGTCAAGGTTCAACAAGGCGACGTGCTCGTATTTCTTGGCGCTCTTTGGATCAACGATGCGTTAATGCTGGCAGCAAGAGATGCGCACGCGCAAGGCGCAATCTTGATTGACCTGTTGTATGACCTCACTCCAGTACTCCAGACTGGGCACACAGCCGCAGTCAACAAGCTCTTTGAGCGTTACTTGAATTTGATTTGTCAGACGGCATCACGAGTACCAGCAATCTCACACTCAAGCCGAAGAGATTTTGAAACTTATGCGCAGCAAAACAAATATGAAGTAGTTGCGGGCCAAGCAACTGGTTTGCCTTGTGGACTCACCCCCCAAAGCGACCCGAGCGAAAATCCTTGGCCGCGCCCGTACGCGCTCTTCGTTGGCACAGTTGAATCCCGCAAGAATCATTTGCTTGCCCTAGATGCTTGGCGAGAACTCATTGAATCTCATGGTGCCGACAATGTTCCTGACCTGGTGTGTGTTGGCCGTTTAGGTTGGCATGCAACACAATTTCTCACTGAATACGTAACAAGCCACGGGCTCAACGGCAAGGTCAGTGTGTTGAGCTCCAGCGTCAGCGATGCAGAACTCGCCAATTTTTATTCGCACGCTCAGTTCACTGTGTATCCGTCAAATTACGAAGGCTGGGGCTTACCAATCTCGGAGAGCTTGGCTTTCGGAAAAGTCCCTGTGGTCGCTGACAACTCTTCTATGCGAGAGGCTGGACGAGACTTAGCAATTTATTTTGAAACCAATAATCAATCAGCATTTGTGCATGCACTCGAAGCAGTCATGGATGTAGAAAACCGAGCACATCTTGAAGCTCGCATCGCGAGTGACATCACGCCACCCATTACATGGGAAAAAGTTGCTGAAGTTATCAATCACGAAATTGCCGCAGCGAGAGCTGCAGGAAGCAGGCCCCTGATGGTTCCCGCAATCGAACTTGGTCGCGAATACATGCTTGCAGTTGGATCATCAGTGCCTGACTCAGGTTACGCGGATCAGGTACTTGAACATCTACAAGCCGAAGGCCTCACCCCAATGCTGCGCCAGCCCCGCGGCGAAAGAGATTTCGAAATAGTTGACGCTGCGGTGATTGGCACTTTTGGTTCACCGCAGGTTTGGGGAAATGAGCTTCGTCCGGGTAAGCGTGCAGATTTTAGAATCGAACGACCAGTCCCAGGCCCGTTGGTATTACTCATTTCAACTCGATCAATGCCAGGCGTGGTCACTATCGATGCCAGCGGACCAGGTGGCCCTGTCAAAGAAGAGGTGTATCTCGGCTCGGTAATCAAGTTGCCGCTTGGTGATGGGCGGGCTGGAGAAGCGGCGCAAGTGAGCCTCGTTGTCACCGATGCAACTAATTCCATAGAAGGTTTCATGGGAATTCGGTCATTTGTGGTCTTGAAGGCAGACGACCTCACGGCAGAAGTTCTTGCGCACAAATCAGCAGTTGATGCGATGCGCCAAGAACTCGACTTTATGCAGAACACTCGATCGTGGAAAGTGACTGCGCCACTACGCAAGATCAAAGGCCGCGGAGCGAATTAATTCAAGTCGGTGAGCACCAGTCAGCTGGCGAACTCAAAGAGCTGCAACATCGCCGACAGTTATCGGGAAGTTAACTGTGACAGGCGTAAATGCCCCACTACCTATTGAAGTAGCAGTCAGAACGCACGATCCGTTTCCAATTGCATGTAAGCGATTTCCAGCAATCACGCAAGGCCCAGTGATTTGGAAAAGTGTGGGAGCACCGGAATTCGCTAGAGAACTCAACACCTGACTGGTGCCTCGAGCCATTGCATTTTTACCGGTGGCGTTGAGTGTTGATGCGCCAAGAGACACTACGAGCTGATCTGCAGGAAGTGCGGGAAGTACCTTGATCTGCTGTAAGGAAACTCCGCTATACCCGGAGTTGTTACCAGTGAATTCTGCGCGAAGAAAATGCAGACCTTCAGAAGGAGGAGTCCAACTCATTGTTGCAACTCCATTAATTGTTGGCACTGAGCCGCGTAAGCCAACTCCATCAAAAAGAAAACCGACACTTCCTTCAACGATGCCTGACCAAAGGACGGCGTTGATGTTTGAGGCTTGACCCACGCGCAGTGCTGGAGCGAAACGGTAGGACACCATTGGTGCGAATAGAACAATGTCTGGTTGCTCAACTGTGCTAGTCGATGCCGAGAAATTCAAGGTCTGCTGGTTGTAGGTTCCAAATACGGGAAAGGCGCCCGGAGCATCTGGAGTCCAAGGAATATTCGCCACTGAAACAAGTGGGTCACTCGTTGGCTGCAACCAGCCCGTGCCAAGAACCGGCCCAGTTGTACCAACCAAATATTTGCGCAGGGTAACTGATCCCTGCGGACGAGCAGTGCCGGCAAGTGCCCGAACATATGCAGTCGTTCCTGCGTTTTCCACATTCAATTGCAATTGATTTGGCGTGTTAATAGCTGTTGATGTTGCGGTGGGAAGAACCGAAACTTGAGTAGAAACTGATGGAGTCATTGCTGTACTGCTGATTGTCCAAATCCCACTAGCGGAGGGAGTCCACGTTGTGGTGCCGTAGCCTGCGGGATTAAGCGCAATGTTCATTGGCATTGAGATGGCACCGTTTGTCGCTGAAATACTCACAGAAGTGGTTTTCGCTTTTGGAAAGAAAACATTCAAAGATTCGGTCACACCGACCATGCCATTTGCGGTTGCAAGGTATGGGCTAGGCGTAATTCTAGGAGCGCCCTGTGCAGGAAAAGAGAGTCCGAGGGCAAGCAATGCAGTACCCATAACGCCCAGAGCAACACGACTACGACGCATCTACAACTCCTATAAGTCTGGGTTAAATTCTAGTGATTGCAGACATGAGTAGAGCCGGGGATAGGCGTATGCCCAACCCCGGCTCTACTAGTGAGTTACTTCTTCTTTGCTGGTGCTTTATTGACTGTGATGGTGTAGGTCTCAGTGCCGGGCTTTAATGCTGCATTGCCCGCTGTGAATGCAGTCACTTGGCATTGACCAGCGCTGATTGCCGTGAGAACGGAACCGTTAATGACACAAGGACCCTGCTCGTTAAACAACACGGTGGTATTCGATGTTGTGGTCGCAGCCAGCGTGACCGTTGTTCCTGCCGTCATCACGATTGGCTGAGCGATATTCCATACCGGCTGAGTTGGCGGATCAACCACGATGTTGTCAACGGCGCGAGCGCCTTGAATATTCACAACTTGTGAGTTTGAGCCACTGACTTGGCCAGCTTGACCCGGTACAGGATTACCGGTGTATGAAACAGCAATGGTGTGCACGCCCGATGTTGTTGGGGTCCATTGATAGGAAGCAACACCATTCACCGTTGGAATTGAGCCGCTGATCCCAGTGCCATCCATGGAGAAGGCGACCGAGCCATTAGGCATTCCTGCCCCAAGCACTGCCTGGAGCACGGTGGTTGAGCCGGAATACAAGTTAGCCGGCCAGCGCATCGCAACTGTGGTGTTTGCTGTTGTGGCAAACGGCTGAGAAATCGGACTTGTTGATGATGTGAAGTTTCCGTTACTTGGCTGGAAAGTAGCCTGAATGGCCGTTGCTCCAGGAAGAGTTGGAGTCCAAGGCAAGCCGACCGTTGAGGTCGAGTTGCCCACGGTTCCCGAGAGTGGCTGAGTGGTGATGCCATTTCCGCCAGCGGTAGCCAAGGAGACGGTGCCAGTTGGCGCAATAGAGCCAATGGGGGCTACGACGGCTCCTTCAAGGGTGTTGGGAAAATATTGTTGAACCGACTGCTGAGCTAAAAGAACGGTGTAGGTCGGCATGGGTGCCACGGTAATCGTGGTCGATCCTGCAGGTAACGCCGAACCAAGCGCAGCAATGGTCCAAGCACCGGCGGCCGTTGGTGTCCACGAGGCACTAGCCCAGCCCTGGGAATTTACAACTGCCTGAAGTGTTGAGGAGTTTGCTCCGGAGGAGACACCAAGAGTGATGGTCTGGCCCGCTAGGCCAGAGACCTGCACTTGAATCTGCTCAGCTACTCCGACCATGCCGTTAGGAGCGTAGACGCCACCTGTTGCTGCAGCCTGAGCTCCAGCGCCTACCGCCAAAGTGGTGCCTGCAGCAATTCCAAGGGCCAGCGTTGCCGTAGCAATGCGGCGGGTCGAGCGCGAGTGGCGCGCAAGTGTCATCATTCGAACCTCCTAGATTTGTTCCTCACAGGCTACTTTGTATTTGTCATTTATCGCTGCATATCGTGGGAGCGCAGCGGTCAGCGGCCGGTTGGTTAGCATGGCTATATGTTGTCGATTGCCCCTCACGCCTGGACTTGGGGTGAAGTCGAATGCTGAAGGAGCTAAAGAAGCAGCATGCGCTGATTTGGGCCTTCGCAAACCGGGATTTCGCCACCCGCTACCGGTCAAGCGTTCTGGGGTGGGCTTGGTCGTTAGTCCAGCCATTAGCCACGTTGGCAATCTTTGCCGCAGTATTCAGCATCGTTTTCCGGGTTCAAGCCCCAGTGATGGGCAACGGCAAAACTTCCTACGCAGCGTTTCTGTTCACTGGAATGGTCACGTGGAATCTATTTTCAGGTTTGATCAACCTTTCCATCACTCAACTCAAGAGCAATGGTGAATTGCTGAAAAAGGTGCAATTTCCGGCCTATACCCCCGTTCTGGGCGCGAGCATCGTTCAGTTGATCCAGGTGGCTCTTGAGATTGTCGT
>CANJCG010000029.1 GCA_947472655.1 Actinomycetota bacterium | reverse complement strand
TGCCCCGATGATCCGCGCGATATGTATGTGAAGTGCGGATGATGCTTGCAAGTCTGAGCCCCGCACGATGTGAGTGATCGCCAAGTCTCGATCATCTATGACATTCGCCCAATGATAAGAAGGCACATCATCTCTACGCCATAACACAACGTCACCAAATTGGTTATGCAAGTTGTATTCAGCGTCATTGACACTGGAAACCGAATCCGTTTCAAGACGTAACCTGAGAGCATTAACTTTGGGTTGCCAAGTTTTCTGCTGTTCGACACAGGTGCAGGCCTGTGCGATCAACGACGATCGAGAGCAATCGCACGCGAATAGCAACTCACCTGGGATACTGGTCAATTGTGACTTCAAGTACTCAGCTCGAGATTCGAGGTCTGGGGCAAACAATGTGTAGCCGATCCCAAGGACTCTCAGACTCTCGAAGATGAATTCTGTGTATTCGGGCCGGATCCGAAACTGATCATCGGAATCCATCCGTAAAACCATGTCGCCTTGCAATTGTTGGGCGAGCCAGGAATTGACAAGTGCATTAGCCAGGTTGCCCTGATGTAAAAAACCGCTGGGAGTCGGCGCAAAGCGAGTGCGCACTTAACTCTTATCCCCAAGTACGAGGAGTAGGTCTCTCATTGGCATAGGTGAAGTCTGGCAGATTATGCAAAATTGATACTTGCTTTAGTTCCATAGAGCATGATCTCGACAGTGTAAAAGGGGGAAATCCTCGAAATGATCGATTTAGGAGGCTGACCGTGGCTGGAGCGCTGCAAGGAATCAAGATTCTTGATCTGACTTGGGGGGTTGCTGGGCCTCTTGGCGTTCTTATGCTGGCCGAGCAAGGTGCTGATGTGATCAAGATCGAGCCACCTGGAGGAGATCCCTTCAGGACTATGCCAGGTGCACCCGTTTGGCTTCGCAGCCGCCAGTCTGTCGTACTGAACCTCAAGCAGAGTCTTGGGCGCGAAGCTCTTTTGCGGCTGGTTGAAACCGCAGATGTGATTGTTGAGTCTTTTTCCCCCGGCACTATGGATGCTCTAGGCCTTTCGTATGAGGTTGTTGCTGCACGCAATCCCAAGATCATCTATGCGTCGTTGCAGGCGTATCCCCATGGACATCGTTACGAGAAGCGCGCAGGATGGGACGCTCTTGTGCAAGCGCGCTCCGGTGCACAGTTTGAACAACCAGCATGGCGACCCGGTCCTGCCCACCTACATATGCAGATCCCCAGCATGGGAGCTTTTTTCCTATTGTCAACGGCGATCTTGGCTGCCCTATACGCGCGTGAAGATATTGGCCGCGGACAACATGTTCGGACTTCCTTGTTTCAAGGTGTTTTGGCCTACACCACAATGTTGTGGCAAGACGTTGAAAACTTGCACGCGCCAGATTCGCTGATCATGGCTAAAACTTCTCCGCCAGGGGTTCATCAGACTTCCATTTTTGAGTGTGCGCGCGGCGAGTGGATGCACGCGGGCGTCAACGTGGGTCGTGTAGCCACAAGCACTATGGAGGAGATTCTCGGAGTCGAGGCTGCCGATCAAGCTCGACTCACGAGTGATCCCGCGTATCGACTCGCACACACCAACAACCTTCGTTCAGCATTCTTCAACCGGGATAGAACAGAGCTTTGTAAAACTTTCTTTGATGCCGGAATCGGAGCAGACCCAATCCTGAGCCCCGTTGAGATGTACAACTACCCACAATTTGGAGCCAACAATATGGCGGTACAGGTTGAAGATCCCGAGCTGGGAGTGATGACGCAAGTAGGTATTGCTCCTGTGTTACTGGGAACGCCTGGTGCTGTTCAAGGGCCTCGGCCTGTCGTGGGAGCGGATACTCGAAAAGTTCTCGCCTCAGCCGGATTTTCCCCAACAGATGTTGACGACCTCATTGCGTCCACTTCAACTGGATCCATGAAAGCAGGGAAGTAAAAATGCCTGGTCCATTAGATGGCGTGCTCGTTCTTGATTTAGGCCAGTTCCTTGCTGGTCCATACGGTCCGATGATTCTTTCAGACCTTGGTGCAGAGGTTATTAAGGTCGAACCCACACGAGGCGACTCGATGCGTTATGGCTCACCATTCATCGGTTGCCAACGCGGGAAACTTGATATCGCTCTCGACCTAAAGCAACCAGAAGCACAAGCAATTGTGCAGCGCATGGCGAAGAACGCGGATGTACTGCATCACAACATGACGAAGGGCACTGCTACGCGGCTCGGGGTTGATTACGACCAGGTGACTGCTCATAATCCAGAAATTGTGTACTGCAACACATATGCATACGGATTCGAAGGGCCGATGTCGATCAGTGGTGGCATCGATCCTCTCTACCAAGCGGTTCTAGGGCTGGAATACGAAGCTGGGGGAGTTTCCCACGGAAACCCACCAATGTATTTGCGTTTTGGAATGACTGACACGGCAAATGCATTTGCGAGTGTCTTGGGAGTGCTCACAGCGCTTTTCCATCGCAAGAAGACGGGCAAGGGCCAGGATGTCTGGACGTCCCTGCTCAATGGTGGTGCGCTGTTCAGCTCAGATGTCGCACTTTTAGCAGATGGATCTCCGGCTCCAATGCGTCCGAGTCTGGACAAAGAACTCACCGGAATTTCTGCTTGCTATCGGCTGTATCAAACCCAAGAGGGTTGGATCCAAGTAGCCATCACACAGCAAGAGGAATGGAAGCGCTTTTGTAATCTGCTGAACTTACCTGATCTTGCCGTAGATGCACGCGCTAAAGATTATGAGACACGAACAGCGAACAGAGCGGCAATCGAACCAGCTATTGAAGTTGCGTTCATGACGCGCACAGCCATTGTTTGGGCGGCATTGTTGGACAAAGCAGCGGTTAGCGCCGAGATGTGTATCGACACTCGCGGCGGAGAAACAGTCTTGCATGATGCCGACAATGAACGCCTCGGATTGATCGCTACTTATGAGCATCCGATGCTGGGCCAGATGACCCAATTTGGCAATCTGATGGATTTCTCCGAGACGCCGACCGGCGATTTTGGACCGCCACCTCTATTGGGACAACACACCAAGCAAATCTTGTCGCGATTTGGTTACACCACCGAGGAAATTAATGACTTCATAGCGCGAGGAATCGCCTACCAAGCAGAAGAAGGGGTCGCCTATCCTTGGTCGTTGTGAGTCAGTAGGCAACACTAAATCGGGCGCGGTGGTGCGTATGAAGTTCAATTTCATCAAGCACGGCATCGGCGAAATCCGTTCCGCTGATTGCGCTATTGCCTTCGGCGTCCTTGAGCATGACATCGCCGCCGATGCGGTACGTGTGTAGGTGCTCGCCTGGAACATGAGCGCCAAAGGCTAACGCTGGACTCAGGAAGAACCAATCAAAAGCATCAGGTGAATCACGAAGGTCCTGTAATACTTCCGCGTGCGTGTTGATCTCAGGCATTGACTCTGCCGGCAATGCATCTGCGTAGGCGACTCGAAGTTCCAAACCCCCGTGTTCTACCAACAGACTGCCAGCACCCCCTACGACCCCAAATCGGATGCCATTGTCAATACAGACTTCCATAAGGTGTGGCAACGCCTCCGGCAGTCGTTGACCACCAGATTGGCTTGGCACGGCGCTGAGAAATACATCAGCGTCTATTGCAAGCTGAAGCAGTAGCTCAGCATCGTAAATAGATCCGCTCACATGGGTCGAGCCTGTGATTGGAAACTTTGGTTCAGACCGCGTCACACAGGTAACTTCATGCCCCCGTCGCACAGCCTCTATAGCGATTAATTGACCCGCATAACCCGAGCCTCCAAAAACAACGATACGAGCCACGCGAACTCCTTATGGTGAGTGTTCATTCATATTAATACTTCTGAATTCAAGACTGAGTGCGAGGAGGGCGATACAGCATTTCCTGAGCCGAACTAGCAACATGGATTCCGCAAGCACTGAAGTAGTCACCGGTAAATAGGGAACGGCCGGATGCAAGGGATTGACCGTGGTGTGCAAAAAATAACCACTCGTCAAGAACGAAAGGCCGGTGTATCCATAAGGCGTGATCCAAACTGGTCTGAAAACTCGTGACATCAAAATCCAGCAGATCTGGCAGTCCGTTGAACATGTCTGATAAATAAATAAGAGCTGAAGCATTCAATCGAGGATCTGTTCCGAGAGTTGCCGATGGCAGTGCCCAAGCGCTCGTAACTTTGCCAGGTACTTGGATAGGGAAGGGATCGCGAATGTCGAATCCGACGAGGCTGGAGTGTGACTGTGCGCATTCCGACGGTGGGGGAGTCTGGGGCATTGTCAGTGCTTGAACGTCTTCGCCGTCTTCATGAATGTGAAAGGAAGCAAACATTCGAAAGATGAGTACGTCATTTTGGACCGCGGTGATGTGTCGCGTGGCAAAGGACCTGCCATCTCGATCGCGCGTAACTGAGTAGGTAACGGGCCTAGATGAGTCTCCGGCAGCAATGAACGATGCGTGAATCGAATGAGCTTGAAACTCGGGTTTGATACTTTCAAAAGCCGCAGTGAGGGCTTGCCCTGACATCTGACCGCCGTCGATTGTGCGCGCACGAGGAAGGAAAGTATTGGACGAATAGGTATCTACACCGATTTGAGTGACACCAAGAATTGTGGGTAAATCATTCACTTATGACGATCCATTCTGTCCACAGGACGTCGGCCACTGCATCGATCACCGGTAACTGGATTTAAGAAGTTCGATCCCCTCACATGTATGAGGGGATCTAGTGTCCGAGAAGGGATTTGAACCCTCACATCCGGTAAAGGATACTGGCACCTCAAGCCAGCGCGTCTGCCGTTCCGCCACCCGGACCCTGTCGCTCTTGAGCGACCGGTGAACTATACCTATTACGAGTACCCCTGATTGACCGCCCCGTCAGATACATGATTTTGTAGCCAGCTGCGCCCCAAGGGCGCCTTTGCATTTACTCTTCAGGAGTGAGCCAACAAAAAATCATCCTGTTTTATGAGTTCACGCCATTCTCTGACCCTGTGGCTTTGCGAATGTGGCAGCAGACACTGGCCGAGTCCTTGAATCTACGGGGCAGGATTTTGATTTCCCCTCATGGCATCAACGGCACATTGGGTGGATCGATCAAAAATCTGTCGCGATACATCAAAATGACAAAGAAGTACCCTGGGCTTGGGCACGTCGATTTCAAATGGTCGCAAGGGTGCCGTGACGATTTCCCAAAATTGAGCGTTCGTAATCGTGATGAGATCGTCTCTTTCGGAGCTCCCGAAGAACTCGTGGTTGATCGAGCTGGTGTTGTAGGCGGGGGAGTTCACCTGACACCCGAGGAAGTGCATGCACTCGTTGCCGAACGAGGTGACAGCGTGGTTTTCTTCGACGGTCGCAACGGTTTTGAAGCCGAGATCGGACGGTTCAAAAACGCAGTTATTCCAGACGTACAAACGACACATGACTTTATTCGAGAGATCGATAGTGGGAAATACGACCACCTCAAGGATGTCCCAGTTGTCACGTATTGCACAGGTGGGGTGCGCTGTGAAATTTTATCCAGCGTCATGGTGCGGCGTGGGTTTAACGAGGTGTACCAAATTTCGGGTGGAATCGTGCGCTACGGAGAGGCCTTTGGTAACCGCGGTCTCTGGGAAGGCTCCCTTTATGTCTTCGATAAACGCATGGTGATCGACTTCGAGAAAGATCCCATGCAAATCGGCAAATGTGAGATGTGTCAGGGAGCGACAAAGTTTTATATGAACTGCTCGAATGCCCAGTGCCGCAAACTCATAGTGATGTGCCCAGATTGCCAAACCCGGCACAAACCTGTGGATTGTGCTCATGTTGACGTCGATTCGCCAGCTGTGCAGGCAGGATAAAGCCATGAACTCTGATGTCGTAACGCTCACTCAAGAATTGATTCAAATAGACACAAGCAATTATGGCGATTCATCAGACACGATGGGTGAAGTGGCGGCCGCGGATTATTGTGCTGAGCGCCTACGCGAAGCGGGCTGGGATCCGGAAATCATCACCACTTCAAGTGATACCCGCAGAGCTGTCATCCTTCGAATACCTGGCACCGATCCATCCGCGAATGCTTTGCTCCTGCACGGCCACTTGGATGTCGTTCCTGTCGTGCAGTCCGAGTGGACCAAGCCGGCCTTTGGCGGTGTGATCGATGACGGCTTTATCTGGGGTCGTGGTGCGGTGGATATGAAAGATATGGACGCCATGATTTTGGCCGTGGTTCGTGATTGGGGCCGATCAGGGTACCGCCCAAGACGTGATGTCGTTATTGCCTTCTTGCCAGATGAAGAGGCTGGTTCAGTTCATGGTTCACATTGGTTGACGGAGCACCGACCAGAACTCTTTCACGGAGTTACCCAAGCCATTGGTGAAGTGGGTGGCTTTAGCCTGACTATTCACGACGACTTGCGTTTGTACCCGATTCAAACGGCGGAAAAAGGCATGAAGTGGATGCGGCTGCGGGCGTCGGCTCGAGCCGGACATGGGTCAATGATTCATCACGACAACGCAGTAACCGAACTTGCAGCCGCCGTGACGCGAATTGGGCAATACAAATGGCCAATACGTAAAACACCGACAGTGCAACGTTTCCTGGATGAATTATCGCAGGCCTACGGCGTCGATGTGAGCAATGCTGAGCCAGAAGAACTACATCAGCGTTTAGGCACGTTGGCTCACTTGGTTGGTGCGACAATGCAAAATACGTCTAACCCGACAGTGATATCTGCGGGTTACAAGACAAACGTCATACCGAGCACAGCTGAAGCGCAGATTGACTGCCGTTTTTTGCCTGGATTTGAAGACGAACTCGAGGCCACCATTCGTGCACTAGCCGGTGAAAGTATCGACGTCGAAGTTCTTAATTTTGGCCGAGCGATTGAAGGTCCATTTGATACCGAGCTATTTGCACTGATGGCCAAGGCCTTACGGGCAGAAGATGAAAAGGCGCACGCTGTGCCATACATGATTTCAGGCGGTACGGACGCCAAAGCATTTGCTGGGCTAGACATTGAATGCTACGGATTTGCACCGCTTCAAATGCCGGCTGGATTGGATTATTGGCGTCTGTTTCACGGCGTTGACGAACGGGTGCCTATCGCGGGTTTGGAGTTTGGAGTTCGGGTCCTTGATCGATTCTTGCGTGAATGCTAATGAAACGACTCGTTAGGTCATCCTGGTTACGCGATAGACCTTACGCCTGAATCTTGCCCGCTGGCGGCCGTCGGGATATTGCACGGCCATCTGCAATTCCCAACGCTGCGAACCAGCGATACTCGTCATAAGCTGCCTAGCTCTTTCACGCGAAGTTCCTAATGGAAATGAGATATCTCTGTATTCCCAAATTGGAGTAGTCGCTGTGGTGATCGACATAGCTCAAACCTATATGCACACTGCCCATTTTGGCAGGTTGATCTGACGAAGTCGACAATGAAAATTGTGTCCAATTAACGGGTAACCGACGATCGCATGCGGCGGTCAAAAGCGGCTACTAAAATCATGTGGGGGACAGTGAGTCCCCAGACGATCGCTAAACCGAACCACAGTAATTCCCCGGCTGACGTGAGCGTTGAGGATCGAGTCACCAAAATCCCCACGACAACGATGAATCCAATGAGCGAGGCAACACCTCGGCGGAAGATCAATCCAAGTGTTTCTGCTGACAGATAGCCGTAGGTGTGTTGCGCAAGTCTGGCCGTGTGTCGTATCGCATGCCACAAACTGAAGTAGATGGCGAAGGCAAGCAGCGGACTCGCAAGGCACCCCAGCGCCGTCAGTGCGAGAAGTTCGACAATGGCGCGATACTTGCGTTGGCCAATGAGAATGGCGACACTGACACCGATCACGATGAACACGGCGATACGTACAATGAAGATCGCTCCCGGGGTAACGAGTTGACTCAGTTGCGGCTCGATGAGCGCGAGTGTTGATGCAGACGCAGGGGATGTCAGGGGTAATAGAACGGGAGCAGAACCCAAAGCCAGGGCGAGTACGACACGGACTAATCCCTTTTCGGGAGGTGTTCCCTGCAGCACCGCCGTAGCTTCTACATCCCCTGTGCCAAAGTGCCAAACCGTCCCGGCGAGCACGACGAGGAATGAGGGAATAGGTGCGGTGATGATCAATGCGATAGCTAACGCTGTGATCAAGACATAGCCCAGTCCGAACACGAGAAACTGTCGAACCGTGAGCGCCCGGCGAAGAATTAGTTGATCCACTGCTCCGTGGGGAACTCCCAAAGCAAGTGCGACGATTGCGATGGGCAGCAGCCCGTTTGGTGTTTCGGGCGTCAGAGCCGTCGACCTGAAAGCCACGGAAACCAACACGGTCAGGATGACTGCGAAGAGACCAATGTTGAGAATGGCGATAGCAGCTCCGGCGCTACCACGCGGCACCACATTGCTCGATGGAGCGGCTGATTTAAACTTCACCAGCACACTCTGGCACCGGCTAGCGGTTACTGCAATGTCACGAGTTTGAATGCATTAGCCCAGAGTGCGTCACTAATTCTGGAGAGGTCAACTACAGGTTTGGTATACCTGATTAGCGTTGAGCCCACCCAGATTCTGGATATCCAGAACTTGGAGAGGAAATTTCATCTAGAGCGCGATTTATCTCTTCAGGCAACTCGAGTTCATCGCTAGCAAGTGCTGCCAATAACTGACTATTGGTTCGTGCGCCCAAGATTGGAGCGACGACGCCTGGTCGGTCGCGAAGCCACGCCAGTGCTACTTCAGTTGGTGACGCGCCTAGACCGTCTGCTGCTGTTGCAACAGCATCAACGATCCGGCGTCCACGCTCATCCATATACGTCTGAACCCAACCGGCTGAATTTGCATTTCCACCTCGAGAATCAGCGGGTGTTCCATGACGGTATTTACCTGTGAGTACTCCGCGGCCCAGTGGAGACCAAGGCAAAATTCCAAGTCCAAGGCTTTGAGCAGCAGGAACAATTTCGCGTTCAATTCCCCGTTCTAGAAGGGAGTACTCCATCTGCGTTGTGACGATCGGTGCCCTGCCAGTAACGGCGCGTTGCCATGTTGCGGCTCTCGCAGTTTGCCAACCACTGAAATTTGAAATACCGATGTACCGGACCTTTCCACTCTTAACGAGCTCATCGCAGGTCGACATAGTTTCTTCCATGGGGGTCATGGGGTCGTATGCATGTAACTGCCAAACGTCAATAACATCGGTTCGTAGCCGGCGTAGTGACGCTTCAACGGTTCGCATGAGATGGATGCGAGATGAGTCAAAGCGTCGTTCCTCGTGGCCCGGGCGTTGGCCCGCTTTGGTAGCGACGACGACTTGCTCTCGTACACCAAATTCTTCAAGGAGCTCACCCAATAATTGCTCAGCGACTCCATCGACATACACATCAGCCGTGTCGATTAACGTTCCTCCTGCGTCCAAGAAGAGAGCTAGTTGGTCGCGTGCCTCATACTCATCGGTACCTCGGCCCCACGTCATTGTGCCTAGGGCTAGGCGCCCAACCCAGAGCCCAGAGCGTCCTAGTGGTCGTTGTTGCATGTTTGAACGTTACCTGCGCTTCATACCGGGCAGGATTAGGCTCGCTGACAATCGAAAGGACGCACATGAAACTCGGGCTTCACCTCGGCTACTGGGGGGCTGGTAATGATGCGCAAAACATTGTGCTTGCTCAAGAGGCAGACAAACTCGGGTATGACATTGTGTGGACTTCCGAGGCCTACGGTTCGGATGCTGCAACTGTTGCGGCATGGGTGGCTGCTCACACCACACGCGTTGATATTGGTTCGGGAGTCTTCCAAATCCCTGGTCGTACGCCAGCGAACACCGCGATGACGGCAGCCACGTTGGACACTCTTTCTGGAGGACGATTCCGGTTAGGGCTTGGTTTATCAGGACCCCAGGTTTCTGAGGGCTGGCACGGCGTTCGATTTGATCATCCGATGCAGCGCACTCGCGAATATGTGGAGATCGTGCGGATGGCACTTTCGCGTGATCGTTTGCAATACGACGGCGACTGTTTCACCTTGCCACTGCCTGATAGCCAAGGTAAACCTTTGACGTTGACTATCCATCCTGTTCGCGAACAGATTCCGATCTATCTGGCGGCTATTGGTCCAAAATCATTGGAACTTGCCGGTGAAATTGCAGATGGCTGGATGTCTGTACAATTCTCACCTGAGCATGCCGATGAAACTCTCGGACTTGTTCGAAAGGCTCGGCAATCCATCGGAAAATCGATGTCGGACTTTGAGGTAATAGCCACGACATCAGTGGTGTTCGGTGATGATCTTGAGGCGTGCGCTGATTCGCTCAGGCCCGGATCTGCCCTATACATCGGGGGCATGGGTAGTCGAACGATGAATTTCTACAATCAAAACGTGCAAAGAATGGGCTACGAACATGCCGCCAAAGAAGTACAAGACAAGTATTTAGCCAAGGACTACATCGGCGCGCAAGCGGCTCTTCCGTTTGAGTTATTGGATCAAATTTCTTTAATCGGTCCACCTGCACGTGTTGCTGATCGTCTACAGGCGTATGCACAGGCCGGTGTCACAAATCTCACTTTCACCGCCGTAGGAGAAACGATCCAAGACAAACTCACAAGTGTCCGAATGATGTCTGAAGTCCTAGATCTGTCAGGGTGTGCTTCATGAACGAAGTAATTACGTGGTTTGAGGCAATAGTGCTGGGCGTCGTTCAGGGTCTAACAGAATTCTTGCCGGTCTCATCGACGGCGCATGTTTTGATTGTTTCGCAACTTTTTGGTTGGCAGGATCCTGGTGCCGCTTTCTCTGCGGTCACCCAAATCGGAACTGAATTGGCGGTCTTAGTCTATTTCAGAAACGACATCAAACGCATCGTCACGGTTTGGTTTGCCTCTTTGCGCGACGGCTCACTTCGGTCGCAACTAGACGCTCGCATGGGTTGGTACATCATCATCGGCACGATTCCGATTTCAATTTTAGGCTTGGTTTTCTCGAATCAAATTGAAACAGCGGCAAGGAATTTATGGTTAGTGGCAGTCATGCTCGTCATTTTTGGCGTGCTCCTGGGCGCTGCCGATGCACTGGGCTCAAGACAGCATGACTTAAGTGAACTCAACCGGCGAGATGGTCTGATCTTTGGTCTTGGTCAAGCGCTCGCGCTCATTCCAGGAGTTTCACGATCAGGAGCAACGATTTCAACAGGACTCGCGCTTGGATACACACGCGAGTCAGCCGCTCGATACGCCTTCTTGTTGGCCATTCCAGCAGTACTTGCTTCTGGCTTTTATGAGATGACCAAAATCGGCAAAGACTCGAACACTTCGTGGGGACCGACGTTATTAGCAACTGTCATTGCCTTCTTTGTCGGTATCGCAGTTATCTCGTGGTTGCTACGTTATGTAACAACAAAAACCTACAGGCCTTTTGTTTTGTATCGAATCGTCTTGGGTTTTGGCGTCATGGCATTACTCGCTATGGGAGTGCTTGTTAGCTAGAGCCAGCCGCTTCGCCTAAAGGCGCGATAAAGCGTGACGCACGTGATCGCCATGACGCCAAGCACGGTCGGGTAGCCATACGGTGAATTCAACTCCGGCATATTATCAAAATTCATGCCGTAGATTGCCGCGATCATCGTGGGTCCAGCCGCAATCGCCACCCACGAACTGATCTTGCGCATGTCTTTGTTTTGTTGAAGGTCCTGAAGAGATGTGGCCGCAGTCAACATGGTCAAGAGCAGCGTATCGGTGCCTTCTACTTCGTCATGTACGCGTAATACGTGCTCACCAATATCGCGAAAGTTTGGCCGCATGAGTGCTGGCAACCAGTCAATTCGTAGTTCAACGAGATCATGAGCGACATTTACGAGCGGTCCTACTGCACGTCGGATCTCAACATTTTCTCGTTTCAGCCGGTAAATTCGATCAGCGTTATCGTGGTGCGAACCAGTGTCAAATACGGCGGTTTCGAGCTCTTCAACATCGATGCTCACTTCATCAGCCACAGTGACGTAGTTGTCGACAACTCTGTCGAGCACTGAGTACAGCACCGCAATGGGGCCATTTGATCGAAGTGAAGGGTCGGCCTCAAAATCTTTGCGTGCACCGCCAAGATCGCCGCCAGCCCCTAGTCGAACGGTGATGGCGAAATTGGATCCGATGAAAATTGAAATCTGCCCCGTGTGTACATCGGAAGAATGCTCCACGTAATCAAGAATCTTGACAACTGCCAAGCCGTGCCCAGAATCATCAAAATCAAATTTTGCCCGTTGCGCTGGATTGAGCGCATCTTCAACCTGAAAAGGTGCGAGCTCAAAGATTTCGGCGATTTCGCGTAGTTCATCCGTGTCTGGATCCTGTAACCCGACCCAGATAAATGAACCCGGATGAGCAGCACATCTCTCACGGAGTTTGGCCACGGCCGAAGTGCTGGAGACCGGTGGCAAGGTGCTTTTGTCGTGCATATGGTCGAATTCTTCGATGCTGCCAGGACCGTACAGCCCCATCCCACGGATCATCGCCCTATTCTGGGGGACGTACTGCGAGACTATGCACATGACCACGCTTATTTTGGTTCGCCATGGCCGAACCGCTGCCAATCGTGACGGAATCCTTGCCGGTTGGACTCCTGGAATCACTCTTGATGATGTGGGGGAGGCACAGGCTGCCACAGTAGCTCTGCGGCTTGCTGACATACCTATCAAAGGCATTGTGGCTTCACCGCTGGAGCGAACGGTTCAAACAGCCGAGGCAATCGTTGGTGATCGCGATCTAGATATTGCGTTGGATCCCCGAATCGGTGAATGTAAATACGGAGATTGGACCGGCCGACCTTTGCGCGATTTAGCGAAGGAGCCGCTTTGGAAGATTGTGCAAAACCATCCGAGTGCCGCGGTTTTCCCGGGCGAGAATGGCGAATCAATTCGAGAAATGGCACATCGGGCGATTTCAGCCGTGCATCATTGGAACGGGCAGTTCGGCCCCGATGGAATCTATGTCATGGTCAGCCACGGCGATGTGATCAAAGCAATCGTCAGCAACGCTCTGGGTACCCATTTAGACCTGTATCAGCGCGTACAAATTGATCCATGTTCTGTCAGCGTCATTCAGTACACGCCGAATCGACCTTTCGCTATTCATGTCAATGACATGGGTAGCGATCTCACCAGGCTTATCCCGAGCAAGAAGTCCAAGCGGGCACATAAGGGTGACGCTGTTGTGGGTGGCGGAGCAGGCCATGTGGCTTAGCAAATTCGCGCACGAAGGCTTTAGGTAGGCTCATCACGTGTCGCGACAACTCTTTGATTTCCCTGAACCGGAAAGATTCGTGGTCGGCACCGTCGGTATGCCCGGTGAACGCACATTTTTCTTGCAAGCACGGTCTGGAAACTCCATCGTTTCGGTTGTCATTGAAAAGCAGCAAGTAGCAGCCTTAGCTGATCGCGTAGAGCAAATCCTTTCGGCTATTTCTGGAACAAACACTGGCTTTGTCCGGGAAATCGACGAAAAGCCATTGGAACTGCCAATCTTTGAAGAATTTCGGGTAGGAACTCTCGCCCTCGGTTGGGATGACGATGCCGAAAAAGTTGTCGTCGAGGCCTACGCCGTTGCAGATGAGGATGTTCCCGATTTAGGTGAGGACGACGAGGAGGGTGTTGACACGCTGCGTGTGCGACTCACCAGTGACCAAGCAAGAAGCTTCATTCTGCGTGCTCGCACGATGGTGAACTCAGGTCGACCGGCTTGCCCATTTTGTGGTCAGCCCCTTGATCCATCTGGTCATATTTGCCCACGAGCCAATGGTTTCCGGCGACGTCCCTAATGGACATCACAGCACTACTCAAATTCGGCGAACTCGAAGTTCTTGGCCGGCTAGCAGGGTCATCCAATGCCACCTTGCTCAGCACCGTGACATCGCCAGACGGGTTTCAACTCAAATGTGTCTATAAACCCGTTCACGGAGAGCGACCTTTATGGGATTTCGCTGAAGGTTCCCTTGCTGGACGTGAAGTCGCCGCCTATCAGCTCAGTGACATTTTGGGTTGGGCTGTAATACCGGTAACTGTGTGGCGCGATGAAGGTCCATATGGTGAAGGCAGTGTCCAAATGTGGGTTGAAGAAACCGATGAAGATGGGGTTGTCAGCCTCGTTGCAACATCTGATCTGCCAGAAGGTTGGCTGCACGTGCTATCTGGTGAAAACGAAACCGGTCAAAGTGTCAGCGTGGTTCACCAACAGCGTCTCGATCTACAGCAAATTGCCGTGCTCGATGCCCTCATGAACAACGCTGACCGAAAGGCTGGACACGTACTTATCGGGGATGGCGACCGGCTTTGGGGAATTGATCACGGGCTCACCTTTCATGATGAGCCCAAGCTGCGCACCGTGCTTTGGGGCTGGGCGGGAGAGCCGATTCCTCGGGCGCTCATCAAAGACGTCGAAGTTCTGGAGTCACATTGGTCGGATGTCGAGCGACTTCTAGAGGAATATCTTGCCGGCTATGAACTCACTGCACTGCACTCACGCATAGAATATTTACTCGAAAGCGGGTGTTTTCCGGCGCCTTCGCATGGCTGGCCTTCAATCCCTTGGCCACTCTTTTAAATGCCGGTGTAGGCACTGGCTAAGGTAAAGCAGTGGAATCATGGCCAGAACCGACCGTTCCGAAGCTACCTGGATCAGGGCAGCCTCTTTTTCTCTTTGACACGTCCTCCAAGAGTGTGCGGGCAACCGCGCCTGGCCCTGTCGCCAAGATGTATGTCTGTGGGATCACTCCTTATGACGCGACCCATATGGGCCATGCCGCGACGTATGTAGCTTTTGACTTGATTCATCGATACTGGCTCGATGCTGGGCACGAGGTTCACTACGTACAAAACGTCACCGATATTGATGATCCACTGCTTGAGCGCGCAATTGAACGAGGTGAGGATTGGCAAGTCATTGCGCAACGCGAAACAGCACTATTTCGCGAGGATATGACCGAACTTCAGGTCGTGCCCCCACGTCAATACATTGGAGCTGTCGAAGCGATTCCTTCAGTGGCTGAATACGTGACCAAACTTCAGGCAAATGGATCTGTGTATGCCGTTGACAACGATCTGTATTTCTCTGTGCACTCTGACCCTAATTTTGGATCCGTAACAAAGCTTGACGAGACTGAAATGTTGGCTATTTTCTCCGAACGCGGGGGAGACCCAGACCGCCCTGGAAAGCGCCATCCGTTGGATTGTTTGGTATGGCAGGACGCGCGTCCCGATGAACCAGCATGGAATACAAAACTGGGCCATGGACGCCCGGGTTGGCACATTGAATGCGTAGCTATCGCGATGGATCATCTTGGGGCTTCAATTGACCTGCTCGGTGGCGGTAGCGATTTAGCTTTCCCACACCACGAGATGGGAGCCTCAGAGGCTTTTTCCCTCAGTGGAGTGAATTGCGCTCAACACTATGTACATGCAGGCATGGTGGGGTGGCAGGGTCACAAGATGAGTAAGTCCCGTGGCAACCTCGTTTTTGTATCGCAGCTGCGGCACTCGGGTGTGGATCCGATGGCTATTCGTCTTGCCTTATTGGCACATCATTATCGAATCGACTGGGCATGGACTGCGCACGGGCTCGAAGGAGCAAAAGACCGTTTAAGTATCTGGCGTCAGGCTGCGAACTCAGACAAGGCGCCAGATTTTGAGCCGTATTTGGAACGGATGCGTCAACATTTGGCCAACGACCTGCGTACGCCAGAAGTTTTGGACGTTGTTGATACCTGGGCACTTGCGGCAACAAATCGCGAGGGTGAGTCAGTCACTTCGATGAACTTGATGCGTGACAGCGTGCAGGCACTTCTTGGCGTAGCGCTTTAGCTATTGTTTTTCGTCGTGTCCACCAAATTCTTTGCGCATCGCGGAAAGAAGCTTGTCGGCAAATAATGAAGTGCCTTGAGAAGAGAAGCGCTCCTGCAATGCTGCCGTTAAGACTGGCGCAGGTACACCCTCTTCGATGCCTGCAATAGCCGTCCATCGACCTTCACCGCTATCGCTTACGCGACCGCTGAATTCATCAAGTTC
>CANJCG010000028.1 GCA_947472655.1 Actinomycetota bacterium | reverse complement strand
GCATATTTATTACGGGGTGGTGAGCTTTCACAACTCACACATGATCACACTTTTGTGCAAACGTTGGTTGATGCCGGGGAGATCTCGGAAGAAGAGGCCGCCAGTCATCCTCGTCGCTCATTGCTTATGCGTGCACTTGATGGCGTGAATCCCGTTGAGGCAGACCTTTCAGTACGTGAAGCCCGAGCTAACGATCGATTACTGTTGTGTTCAGATGGGCTTTCCGGAATTCTCACATCGCAGGAAATACATGCGTTGCTCTCAACTGGTGAGCCAACTGGCTGTGTGAGTCGACTCGTTGATCTAGCCCTCGAACGAGGCGCTCCTGACAACGTCACAGTCGTGGTAGCTGATGTCATTGACTACGAATTAGCTATCGAAGATTCGCAAACATTGCCCGTTGTCGTGGGTGCTGCTGGAGAACTTCGCGTTCGTGAGCGCCTGCCTCGTGTGCAATTCCCACTTGATGCTCAGCCTGATCCCGAACATGTTTTACTCGCTACGTCGCGTGCAATCACGGCCAAACCCGAAAGTGCGCTCGAAGTTCGCACGCGCGAGGTTCGCCGACGCCGTTATGTTCAGACTGGTGTGGTGTTAGGTGTTATTGCACTACTGCTCATCATTGGTGGCGTTGTTGGCAAGATCTGGATCAGCACTCAGTGGTATGTCAGCGTCCTTGGCAATCCCGGTACAGGAACAGTTGCCGTATACAACGGAGTTCCAGGTTCACTCATTGGTATTTCACTCACCTCCGTTTCAATGGACAGCCGCATACCTGTTGGAAACTTGCCACTCTTTGATCAGGAACTCGTCAGCAAGGGCATCCCGGCAGCTAATGCACTTGATGCGCAAAGAATCATTAATGAATTAACCCAACGAGCAGCTGAATGCCGGACCATGCCAACAGCGGGATGCCCTGGGGCACCAAGCTGATGGCCTTCACTTCAGTCCCTACTCGCCAACCCAACCGCCGCACCACGGAATTGCTCCTCGTTATTGGTGCTTGGATTCTTGGCGTCGCTGGCACGATGCAAATTGCTTGGGCCACTGGCGAGGGCATGACGCCTCGGCTTTGGATCACCGTAGTGATTGTTGGCATCCTCGCGGGTGCCATGCATGTGGCTGTTCGATTAACAGCTGAATACGCGGATCCTTTGTTTTTACCCCTAGCCACCTTGCTCACAATCTTGGGCCTTGTGATGATCTACCGCATTGATGTGGCCTCCGCTTTGCGCGCTGCACGTAACAGTGCACCGGTACCAACACCCGACGTCTATGCCCAACTCACTTGGTTCACTGTTGCCGTCGTGTTATTTATTGCTGTTTTGGTTCTCGTCCGCGACCATCGACGCCTACAACGCTTCACGTACACCTTCGGCCTCATTGGCTTGCTTGGCTTACTTCTTCCCTTACTTCCCGTGATCGGCAACACCGTCAACGGTGCAACCTTGTGGATTCGAGTTTTTGGATTGTCCTTTCAGCCAGCTGAAGCATCCAAAATATTTCTTACGATCTTTTTTGCTGGCTACCTTGTAATGAAGCGTGACTCGCTAGCCCTAGTGCGCACAAAAGTTTTTGGTGTTGGTTTTCCCAGGCCGAAAGATGTTGGTCCACTGTTTGTTGCGTGGATCATTTCCTTGGGCGTATTGATTTTTCAACGCGACCTAGGCACCTCATTGTTGTTCTTTGGGCTGTTTGTGGTGATGCTCTATATCGCGACACAACGTCGTTCCTGGCTCATTATTGGCGCCTCACTTTTCTCCGTTGGCGCGATCCTGGCTTATTTTGCCTTTGGGCATGTGCGATTACGCGTAGATATCTGGTGGGACCCCTGGGGCGATGCAAACAACACTGGTTATCAACTTGTTCAATCACTCTACGGTTTTGCTAGCGGGGGATTGTTTGGCAGTGGGCTTGGCCAGGGCTTCCCCGAATTTGTTCCTTTTGCGAATACCGACTTCATTGTTGCCGCCATCGGTGAAGAACTTGGACTCGTCGGCATGTGCGCTTTGTTGCTGTTCTTTGGCATTCTGATTGAACGTGGACTTCGCACTGCAATCGCGGTAAGGGATTCCTTCGGTCAATTACTGGCTGTTGGCCTATCTATCGTTTTGGCACTTCAGCTCTTTGTGATTGTTGGTGGTGTCACACGGTTGATTCCACTGACTGGTCTCACCACGCCCTTCCTCTCATATGGCGGTTCCTCTTTAGTGGCCAACTGGGTGATCATTGCGCTGTTGATTCGAATTTCAGACCGTGCCCGTCGCCCTGACGTATTTGTGCCGTCGGTGGATGAAGCCTTCACCCAAGTGGTTCGACGCGTATGAACCGACCAATTCGCCGCATAGGCGCTGTTCTTGCCATTCTCCTCTTGGCCATGATCGCCAATGTCACTTACGTTCAGGTATTTAAGGCCGCTGACTATCGAGAACGCCCCGGTAACCAACGTCAGTTACTCGCGCAATACGACCGAGAGCGCGGGCCTATCGTCGCAGTTACTGACGCTGTCGCCCGTTCCATGGAGACGGGAGACTCACTTCGCTATGAGCGGGTGTATTCAAACGGACCGCTCTATGCACCAATTACGGGGTTTGATTCGCTCGTGTACGGAAAGACCGGATTAGAGCGTACGGAAAACAAAATTCTCAACGGCAGTTCGGATCTACTCTTCGTGGATCGCACGAAACAACTTTTCGCCGGTCGCCAGGTGCAAGGTGGCTCAGTTATCACAACGATTAATCCTGATGCGCAATTTGCCGCGTTCCAAGGTTTAGGTACAAAAGTTGGCTCGGTTGTGGCTATTGAACCATCGACAGGAAAAATACTTGCATCGGTTCAATCGCCGTCGTTTGATCCCAATCTTTTATCTAGTCATAATCCAGCAAGCATCCGGACCTACTATGAAAAGCTCACGGCTGACCCTAAGAAACCGCTGTTGAATCGTCCGATTGTTGGCTTAAATCCTCCTGGCTCGACTTTTAAATTAGTCGTCACCGCAGCGGCGCTGGCCTCGGGCCGGTTCACCCCGGATTCATTACTCCCCGGACCAAAAACCTACCGATTGCCCAATACGACAACTTATTTAAATAACTGGAATCGCAAAGCCTGCAGCCCAACCGGAATGGTCAGCCTGCGCAGTGCGCTCGCAATGTCATGTAACACCGCCTTCGCTTGGCTCGGCAACGAACTAGGAGCCGACGCTTTGCGCAAGCAAGCACAGCTCATGGGCTTTGACACCCGTTTTGAATTGCCACTTCGCGCAGCGCGCTCAACTTTCCCCGCTGATCCCGACGCACCGCAAACCTCCTTGAGCGCCATCGGTCAATTTGAGGTGCGCGCAACTGCCCTGCAAATGGCGATGGTTGGGGCAGCTATCGGAAACAAGGGGGCGCTCATGAACCCATTTATGGTTCAAGAAGTTCGTGGCCCTGATCTTTCAATTTTGCGCACGACGCAACCGTCAATCTTTAACCAAGCGATGACCGTCACAGATGCAGCCATCGAAACCGAGATGATGGTCAATGTCGTAAAAAATGGAACCGGGTCAAACGCCAGAATTTCCGGGATTGACGTAGCCGGTAAGACAGGAACCGCCCAGACGGGCAACGACCGGCCTTCAGTTGCATGGTTCGTCGCCTTCGCGCCAGCAAATAATCCAAAGGTGGCCGTTGCGGTCTGTATTGAGCAAGCAGGGGCTGCAGAAATCAGCGGTAACGGGTTGGCTGCACCAATCGCAAAGAAGGTCATCCAGGCGGTTCTCAAACTATCGTGAGCACACCTGCGACAATAAGAAGTCTTAACGTGATGGAGGGTAAGTGAGCAACGTGCGCATGCTCGGTGATCGCTATGAAATTGGCGACGTCATTGGGCGTGGAGGCATGGCCGAGGTCCATGAGTCACGGGACATTCGCCTAGGCCGCAGAGTTGCCATAAAAATCTTGCGTCCAGATTTGGCGCGTGACCCTGATTTTCAGGTTCGTTTTCGGCGTGAGGCTCAATCTGCCGCTGCACTCAATCATCCAAACATCGTCGCCGTCTACGACACGGGCGAAGATCGCCTAGATGTTGAAGAAGGCGGAACACAAGTAGTTGTTCCTTACATCGTCATGGAATTTGTTGACGGCATGACGTTGCGCCAACTCTTAGCATCGGGGCGACGCTTACTTCCAGAGCGCGCCCTAGAAATTGCTTCTGGAGTTCTGTCAGGTCTGGACTACGCGCATCGCCACGGCATTGTGCATCGCGATATCAAGCCAGGCAACGTCATGCTGACACGCTCAGGTGACGTCAAAGTCATGGACTTTGGTATCGCGCGAGCGATCAATGAACTCAATACTTCGATCACTGCTACCTCAGCTGTCATGGGCACGGCTCAATACCTTTCACCCGAGCAAGCACGCGGCGAAATTGTTGATGCACGCAGCGATCTTTACAGCGCAGGTGTGTTGTTGTATGAACTTCTGACTGGTAGACCACCATTCACTGGCGAATCAGCCGTATCAGTTGCTTATCAACATGTTTCTGAAATGCCAACACCACCATCGCAGATAGATGATGGAGTCTCCCCTGAAATTGATCTCATCGTGTTAGCCGCGTTGGCAAAGCGCACTGACGAGCGTTACCAGACGGCGAGCGAATTTCGCTCCGATGTTGACCGCATGATTCAAAGTGGTCCAATGACCACCGCAGTCCCCGTAGTAGTGGCCAACGATCACACTCAGATGCTGTCACCCGTTGAAGCCTCAGGCACTGCTGCATATGCCCGGGCCCTTGCGCCAACGCGGCGCAGACGCGGTGCGGGTTTTTGGTCTATTGCTATCGCGCTTGTGCTCGGCATCATCGCTGCTGTACTTCTCGCTGGTCAGTTCATCCTTGGAGGTGCCGGTGCCAGAGTGTCAGTGCCAAACCTCGAGGGACTAACCATCGAGAGTGCCCAACAACTGTTGGAAGCAAACAACTTAATCTTGGGTGGCCAGACTGCCGAGGTCTCAGACCGTCCTGAAGGTCGTGTCATCGCGCAACAGCCAGCCACCGGTGAAACCATTGAAGAAGGTCAAGCCGTCAATGTTTCGGTGAGTAGCGGTAAAGAAAAGTCGACCGTTCCGCTGCTTGTTGGTTTATCTTCCGTTAATGATGCACGCACTGCCCTCAGTGATGCCAATCTTCAAATTGGTCCGATAACTGAATCTGATTCAGAGCAACCAGCAGGTTACGTACTTTCGCAATCACCACTAGCCAGCACACAAGTAAATGCCGGCAGTACGGTTGCTATCACTGTTGCTTCCGGTTCACGCACAGTTCCTCGGCTTATTGGTAGTTCTGAGGCTCAGGCGCGAAGCGACATTGTGCAGGCGGGATTTGATCCGCAAATCATTTACCAAGACACTGCCGCAGATATTGCCGGTACCGTTCTTGCGCAATCGCCACAAGCTGGAGCAAAATTAGATCGTGGCTCTGTTGTGACCATCACCATTGGTCGAGTAGCAGCACCACCGACGACTCCATAGTTACGTGCTGAACTCTTTGTTTGGGAATTTAGTGATGCACAACGGGTGCTAAACCTTCGCTTTTTGCAAGCGCTTCTTTATCGCCACATTCAGTGAGCCAGTTGGCCAACATCTGGTGACCGCCTTGGGTCAATACAGATTCTGGGTGAAATTGCACGCCTTCGATCGCCATCGTTCGGTGTCGAATACCCATAATGACTCCACTGTCGGTTTCACCGGTCACAAAAAGTTCATCTGGCATTGTGGCGGGGTCCACTGCTAGCGAGTGATAACGCGTGGCAGTGAATGGTTCGGGTAATCCGGCCATCACGCCAACCTCTCGGTGATGCACGAGTGAAACCTTGCCGTGCACGAGTTCTGGAGCGCGATCAACCGTTGCGCCAAAGGCCGCGGCAATCGCCTGGTGTCCTAGGCACACACCAAAGATCGGCACTTTGCCGCCGCACTCACGAACAATGTCCATACAGACGCCTGCATCTTGTGGGGTTCCTGGTCCGGGCGACAGCAACACTCCATCAAAATCCAAAGCTTGCGCGGGTGTGACCTCGTCATTTCGCTTCACCGTGACCTCCGCGCCGAGCTGAGCCAGGTACTGGACAAGGTTGAACACAAAAGAGTCGTAGTTGTCCACAACTAAGATTCGCGTCACAAGGGGTATCTTCTCAGGAGGAAGGCGTCAGTACTAATGCCGCCTCGACGAGTGAAAGGTGTGTGCCGTGCCGGTGTCCAAGAAACGTAAGAAGGACGATGGCTATCAGGCACCCCCAACGATGGGTGAGCACAAGATTGCTCGGCTCGGCTCCTCCCGTTGGCTAGCCCCTGTCATGGTGGCCTGTTTTCTGATTGGTTTGCTCTACATCGTGGTCTTTTACATTGCTGGGCAGCAGGTTCCCATCATGAAAGACCTAGCCAACATCGTGAATGTCGGCATCGGCTTTGGATTCATCATCATCGGATTCTTCTTATCCACGAAGTGGCAGTAGCTCGACTTACACGCTTGTAATTCATCCACACCTGTGGGTAAGTCTGTGGATAAGTCCCTTTTCTGTCTTTAGGTGGCTATCCCGGGTACGAATCCTGAGAAAAGTTCTTGTAGTTGGCTGCTGCGAACCAGCGCGGCCACGATGAGCACGACTAACACCGCTGAGCACCCAACTATTTGAATCAACACCTGGTTTCGTCGTGGCGCAAAGACAAATATTGCGGCGACGAGGGCGCCCACTACTAATCCACCAATGTGGGCTCGCCAATCAATTCCCGGCTGTAAAAAGCCAAAGACCAGGTTGATGCCAAGCAGCACCAAGACCTGGGTGATGTCATAACGAAGGCGCCGGCCAGCGACCACGAAGGCGCCCATTAACCCGAAGATCGCACCACTGGCACCCACCGAAACAGAACGAAAATCCGAGAACACATACGACGCTACTGCTCCACCAAGAGCTGCTAGTAAATACAAGGCAACGAAACGAGAGTGCCCAAGGATGCGTTCAAGGGTTGGGCCCATGATCCACAAGACATACATATTGAAAGCAATGTGCAAAAAAGATCCATGCATGAACGCACTGGACATCAGCGTCCAATAATCCCCGTTTGCAGCAATACCAACAGGCCACATGCCCCATTGCGAAGCCGACTCATCGATACCGACACTGAGTTGAAGTAGGAAGACTGCCACGTTAATCGCGAGCAAGGTGAAAGTCACGTATGGCTTGGAAATCACGGGTGCGCCTACGGGTGTGTGGACCTCAGAAACCTTAGCGTTACCAACACAACTGGGGCATTGGAATCCAACCGAGGCTGAAATCATGCACTCCGTGCAGATCGGGTTATTACATCGCGCACAGCGGATATAACTGATGCGATCTGGATGAGAAGAGCACACAGGCTCAGAATGTGAACCTGCGTGCTCTGTCATCGATTTAGTTTTTAGTCGCGATTAATCGTGACGGAATTAATCGTGATGGGTTCTGCTGGACGATCTCCTGGTCCTACTTTTGTGGTACCAATGGCGTCAACTACATCGCGGGATTCTTGATCAGCAACTTCGCCGAAGATGGTGTGCTTGAAGTTCAACCAGGTGGTTGCCGCTGTGGTGATGAAGAACTGTGAACCGTTGGTGCCTGGGCCAGAGTTTGCCATGGCGAGCAAGTAGGGGCCATCAAAGCTGAGTTCTGGATGAAACTCGTCGGCAAACTTGAAGCCTGGACCACCTGTGCCGGTGCCAAGTGGGTCGCCACCTTGAATCATGAAGCCATCAATTACGCGGTGAAACACCGTGCCCGCATACAGGGATTTCGAAGACTTCTCGCGGGTCTTGGGGTCAGTCCATTCAATCGTGCCCTCAGCAAGACCAGCGAAGTTCGCTACCGTCTTTGGAGCATGATCTGGGAACAGGTTGATCTTGATGTCACCCTTAGAGGTGTGCAATGTGGCAGTCATAGTCATAGCCGCATCCTTTCATGAGGTTGCTGTGCCCTTACTACCGTGGGTCAGCCCACACACAAAAGACCCCGGCTCACGCCGAGGCCAACTTGTGGAGGTTAGGAGACTCGAACTCCTGACTTCTGCCTTGCAAAGGCAGCGCTCTACCAACTGAGCTAAACCCCCTGGTGACTACGAGAACCTATCGTAGATCAGGTGCTTGAGTCGGCTCCGACCAGAGGTCGGAATCGTCTTGATTTGCCGCATATTGCTTATAGGCGTAGTACCCCACACCAGCGAGCAAGGCGAGCACAAATAGTTTCTTCACGTGGGCCTAGATGGACTTGAACCATCGACCTCTTCCTTATCAGGGAAGCGCTCTAACCAAGCTGAGCTATAGGCCCGTTTCACGTCCATCCACAGAATTCGCTGCTTCGAGGCGCGAGGGGAAACACTACCGGACTTTAGCCCTCCTGTTTCCCCCGGGCTTTGCAGGCCCAGGGGATCAAGAACTTCGAGCTACGAAGCGGGAGTGTCAGGGTTTTCGCCCACAACTTCGCCCTCTGACGGGGTGCCAGAATCAAGATCAACGCTTTCGGCGATCTCAGCGTCATCGAGTTCGTCGTCATCATCAGACTCGCCACCTCGAGCGACGGCCACAATTGCGTCGCCATCAGCCAAGTTCATCAAACGCACACCCATGGTGTCTCGACCCGATGGACGAATCTGATCAACCTTGGTGCGAATAACAATGCCGTTTGAGGCAATCGCGAAGATCTGATCGCCTTCGTCACAGACCATTGCACCGACCATCGAGCCGCGTTCTTCAACAAGCTTCATGGCACGCACACCCAAGATGCCACGACCCTTAGCTGCCCACTCGTCCACATTGGTGCGCTTGGCAAATCCGCCGTCAGTGATGGTGACCACGAAGGCGCCTTCACGGATGACATCCATTGCCAGCAATGCATCGTCACCACGGAACCGCATGCCGATAACGCCACCGGTGGCCCGACCCATCGGACGCAAGGTCTCATCCTTGGCATCGAACCGAGCCGACATTCCCTTGCGGGAGAACATGATCAGGTGATCGTTCTCGGACACCAAACGGGCCGAGATCACTTCATCTTCTGGAGCTAGGTTGATCGCGATGATGCCGCCGGTGCGATTCGTGTCGTATTCGCTGAGTTTGGTCTTCTTCACCATGCCCCTGCGAGTAGCCAATACCAAGTGCTCACCGGCTTCGTAATTTTCGATGGCCAAGACCTGAGCAATTGTTTCGTCAGGTTGGAAGGCCAACAGGTTCGCTACGTGTTGCCCACGCGCATCACGACCAGTTTCAGGCAGTTGATAACCCTTAGCCCGATACACGCGACCCTTATTCGTGAAGAACAGCAACCAATGATGGGTTGTAGTGACGAACATGTGCTCGACGACATCATCGGTGCGAAGTGCCGCGCCCTTAACACCCTTGCCACCGCGACGCTGCGCGCGATACAGCTCACTCTTGGTGCGCTTGGCATAGCCACCAGAGGTTAGCGTGATGACGACATCATCAACTGCGATGAGATCTTCGTCTGCTACGTCTCCATCAAAAGCGGTGAACTGCGAACGACGGTCATCACCGAATTTCTCAGTCACTTCAAGAAGCTCTTCAGAGATAATTGCACGCTGACGTTCTGGTGAATTCAAAATATCGGTGTAATCCGCAATCTTGGTCATCAGGTCGTCATATTCATCTTGAATCTTTTGATGTTCAAGAGCAGCAAGACGACGTAACTGCATATCGAGAATTGCAGTTGCCTGCAGTTCATCAATATCTAGCAGTTCCATCAAGCCCGTGCGCGCAGTTTCAACTGTTGATGATGCGCGAATCAGTGCGATCACTTCATCAAGTGCATCCAAAGCCTTGAGGTAACCGCGCAAAATATGTGCGCGCTCTTCAGCTTTGCGCAGGCGATAGCGCGTACGACGCTGGATCACTTCAACTTGATGGCTGACCCAGTGTCGAATGAACTGTTCCAGGGTCAACGTACGCGGCATGCCATCAACAAGTGCAAGCATGTTCGCGCCGAAGTTATCTTGAAGCTGCGTGTGCTTATAGAGCTGGTTCAAGACCACCTGTGCAACAGCATCGCGCTTAAGTTCAATAACTAAGCGCATACCGGTGCGCGAAGACGAGTCATCACGGATATCAGAGATGCCTGTGAGCTTGCCTTCACCAACCTGCTCAGCAATACGCAGCAATAAATTGTCAGGGTTCACTTGGTATGGCAGTTCGGTGACAATCAACACCTGGCGACCGCGCGCATCTTCTTCGACTGTGACGACCGCGCGCATCGTGATTGATCCACGACCAGTGCGATAGGCATCTTCAATGCCGCGGCGACCAACGATGAGAGCCCCCGTTGGGAAATCCGGGCCCTTAACAATTTCGATTAACGCGGCTTGACGTTCTTCGACTGACGCCTCTGGGTTAGCCAGCACCCACTGAGCTGCAGCACCAATCTCGCGCAGGTTATGTGGCGGAATGTTTGTTGCCATGCCCACTGCAATGCCCGAACTGCCGTTGACCAGCAGGTTTGGAAACCGAGAGGGCAACACGAGTGGCTCTTGGGTGCGGCCGTCGTAGTTTGGTCCGAAGTCGACCGTGTCTTCGTCGATGTCGCGCACCATCTCCATGGCAAGTGGGGCCATGCGACATTCGGTGTAACGCTGGGCAGCCGGAGGATCATTGCCCGGTGAGCCAAAGTTTCCTTGCCCTTGCACCAATGGATAACGCAGAGACCATGGTTGTGCCAAACGCACAAGGGCGTCATAAATCGAAGCGTCACCATGTGGGTGATAACTACCCATCACGTCGCCGACAACGCGAGCACTCTTTGAAAAGTTGCGGTCAGGTCGGTAACCGCCGTCGTACATCGCAAACAACACGCGTCGGTGCACAGGCTTTAACCCATCACGCACGTCAGGTAGAGCACGAGACACGATGACTGACATCGAGTAGTCAAGGTATGACCGCTGCATTTCCGTCTGTAAATCAACGGGTTCTATTCGGCCGTGATGGTTAATTAGGCTTGTTTCTTCAGACACCATGAACTCCTGAAACTAGATGTCGAGGAAACGCACGTCGCGTGCGTTCTGCTGGATGAAATTACGGCGAGCTTCTACGTCTTCACCCATGAGAACACTAAACATCTCATCGGCTTGCGCGGCGTCATCAAGGGTGACTTGCAAAAGCACGCGATGTTCTGGATCCATGGTGGTGTCCCAGAGTTCATCGGCGTTCATTTCACCAAGACCTTTGTAACGCTGAATAGCTTCGTCTTTTGGTAAACGCTTTCCGGCTGCAAGTCCTGCCTCAACAATTACATCGCGTTCGCGATCCGAGTAAGCCCAGTCCGAGTCATCACGTGACCACTTGATTTTGTAGAGCGGTGGTTGAGCGAGGTAGACATAGCCTTGTTCAACAAGAGGGCGCATGAAACGGAACAGCAGCGTCAGTAGCAACGTGCGAATATGTTGCCCATCAACGTCAGCGTCGGCCATCAACACCACTTTGTGGTAGCGAAGACGATTAATATCGAATTCTTCTTGAATACCAGTGCCGAATGCTGAAACAAGTGCTTGTACTTCAGTATTTTGCAGAACCTTGTCGATGCGAGCCTTTTCAACGTTCAAGATTTTTCCACGAATAGGCAAAATCGCCTGACGTTTGGGGTCGCGTCCTTGACGAGCAGAACCGCCTGCGGAGTCACCTTCCACGATAAAGACTTCACACTCTTCAGGCTCGCGGCTGGAACAGTCAATGAGCTTTCCAGGCATACCCGCTCCACCAAGGAGTCCCTTGCGGTTACGCGCTAGATCACGTGCCTTGCGAGCCGCAATACGTGCAGCTGAAGCATTCACACTCTTACGCGCAATGTCTTTGCCTTCAGCCGGGTTCTTTTCAAGCCACTCACCAAGTTGATCATTGACTGCCTTTTGCACAAAGGCCTTCATCTCGGTGTTGCCGAGTTTGGTTTTAGTCTGACCTTCGAACTGCGGTTCAGTTAACTTGACACTGATGATCGCAGTGAGGCCCTCACGAATATCTTCGCCGCTGAGGTTGGCATCTTTTTCTTTCAAGATGTTCCACTCGCGTGCAAACTTATTCACTAACGAAGTCAACGCAGTGCGGAAGCCTTCCTCATGTGTGCCGCCTTCGTGGGTGTTGATGGTGTTTGCGAAGGTGTACACCGATTCGGCGTATGAGTTATTCCACTGCATTGCAATTTCCGCACTCATTTGCTTGTCGTCTGCTTCAGTTTCGAAATAGATGATGTGCTGATGCGAGGCGCCCTTGCTCGCATTGATGTGCTCAACGAAGTCTGCAATGCCGCCTTGGTAGCAGTAACTGACGCTACGGATGCGATCTGCTTCGTCTACAGGATCGATGACTTCAAGTGCCACGCTGCCTTCTGCGTCAGACTCAGTTGACACCTTTTTCTCAACAACCAAGCGCTCGTCGGTGAGTTCAATGGTGAGACCCTTATTAAGGAAGGCCATTTCTTGGAAACGCCGGGCAAGGGTGGTGAAGTCATAGGTGGTGGTTTCAAAGATTTCATCGTCGGCCCAAAAGGTCACCGTGGTGCCGGTGTGGTTAGCGGCTTCATCCTTGGAAAGTTCAGCTTGTGGAACTCCATGCATGTAGGTCTGGCGATATACCGAATCGTTACGGCGCACCTCAACATCGAGTTGCTTAGAAAGTGCGTTGACCACAGAGACTCCGACGCCGTGGAGACCGCCTGAAACCGAATATCCGCCGCCGCCGAACTTGCCACCGGCGTGCAAGACCGTGAGCACAACTTCTACTGCGGGCTTTCCTTCACTCTCCACAATGTCTACCGGGATGCCTCGGCCATCATCAACCACGCGCACTCCGCCATTGGCGAGCAAGGTCACCGAAATGGTGGTGGCATAGCCGGCCATAGCTTCATCCACCGAGTTATCGACTACTTCATAGACCAGGTGGTGCAAGCCACGTTCACCTGTGGAACCGATGTACATTCCGGGACGCTTGCGAACGGCATCTAGGCCTTCGAGTACTTGAATGGCACTGGCGTCATATGACACGTGAAACCGGCCTCCTCAGGCAAGAACAACTTAGGAGGCAAGTCTATCTCTTTTTTGCTGGTTCGTAGGGATTTTGCGGCCCATGGCGGCACCTAGAAAGGATTTGACCCCCCGGTTTAAGCCCCGTGTATGACTTGATCCTCACAATCGCTGCACGGGTGCTGCTTGGCCGCCAGAGGTTACCCGTAGGTGTCGCGCGGACCCCTGCCTTTCACGTGTCGGGGTCCTGACTTCCACGACGGGCCCTGTGGGCCTTGAATGCGGATGTCACTGACCACCCCGGTCCCCACCGCCCGATCGATGTTTTTGCGCAATTGAGGCAGCATGAGTCGCACTTGAGTGGCCCACGTGGTGGATTCAGCACGAAGGACCAGGATTCCTGATTCAAAGGTCTCAGGGATGACATGGCTGGCTACGTCTTCCCCCACGATTTGGGTCCATTGCGTTAACACCTGGGCTCCAGCACTTTCTTGCTGCCAACCCCGCTGCGCAATGAGCTCGTCCATCGCATTACCCAGAGTTTGGGGGTCTCGGCTGTCAGAGCTCGACACCGGGCGCTTGCTCGTTGGGCTCTTCTTTCGAGTTTTTCCCCCACCCACAGCACGGTTCAGCGCCTTGGCAGCAGCGTCACCCCGATCAGTGGTCATGGCTTACTTTCCCAGCATCCACGCGAAAACGCGACCCCAATAACTCAATGGGAATGTCAGCGTCAACTGCGGCAGTAATGAGTACCTGGGTGGCTTCGGTTAATCGAGCAGCTAGTCGCTCGCGTCGTTTGGTATCGAGTTCAGCAAATACGTCGTCAAGAATGAGCACGGGATCTTCGCCATCCGAGCGAAGCACATCAAAACTCGCAAGCTTTAAGGCCAGTGCGATCGACCAAGACTCTCCGTGAGAGGCGTAGCCCTTTGCTGGAACCGGGCCAAGACTTATCTGAAGGTCATCTCGTTGAGGACCCACAAGTGTGAGTCCACGATCTACTTCATCTTTGCGTCGAATTTTCATGGCATCAAGAAGGGCAACTCTCCAGTCCTCTTTATCTGGAGAACCAATAGGCACAGCATCGCCAAGCACCTGACTCATGTTTGATACATATGTCAACGCGAGTTCTGCTGATGGATCTTCGCTGATGAAGGTGTAGTTAGCCACCGCTGGTGGGCCAAGTTCAGTAAGTAACACCTGACGAGCTGCGAGAAGTTCGGCCCCAACCGTTGCAAGTTGATCGTTCCACACACTCAGCGTGCTATCCAGATAATCATCATTTGTTTTGCGACTAGTGCGCGCAGATTTCAAAAGCGCGTTGCGCTGCTTAAGGATCCGATCTAGATCTTGTCGTGTACCAGCGAGCCGCGGAATTCTTTGCACTAATAAATCATCGAGAAACTTACGACGATCTGATGGATCACCTTTCACTAGCGAAAGATCCTCTGGGGCAAAAATTACAACTCGTAGAATTCCAAGAACGTCGCGCACTCTTGGAGTTGGCGAGCGATTAATGCGAGCTTTGTTCGCCCGTCCGGGAATGATGGCAATCTCAATGAGCGTCTCACGGTCATGTGCGTTAACACTGCACCGGATAAAACCTTGTTCGATGCCAAACTTCACTAAAGGGGTGTCACTGGCAACGCGGTGACTGTTGAGTGTGGCGACATACCCAATCGCTTCGACGAGATTTGTCTTGCCTTGACCATTTCGCCCAACAAACGTCGTCACACCTGGTTGCAGCTCGACTTCAACCTGAGCGTAGGAACGAATATCAGTCAGCGCTAGCTGCGATACCCACATGGTTGGTATCTACTCTCAGCCAGTCAAGCGAACAGGCATCAATAAGTAGCGGTAGTCGTCACGAAGTTCCGACGTGGGATCAGCTGCGCCCGTGAGTACTGCGGGGCGAGTTGATTGTGTGAAAGACATCCGTGCATATGGGGCATCAAGTGCAGCTAAACCATCAAGAAGATAGGTGGGGTTAAAGGCGATCTCAATATCATCACCATCAAGTAAGGATTCAACTGCTTCATTAGCTTGCGCGTCTTCCCCTGCGCCAGCTCGCAAGATCACTTCTGATCCCTCAAAAGAGAGGCGCACCGGTGTATTTCGCTCAGCAACTAACGCGACGCGTTTAACTGCATCGGTGAGTGCTGCTACTTCAATTGTTGCCACACCGGTGGATTCACTCGGTAGCAAGGTTCGGTATTTAGGAAATTCTCCATCAAGAAGACGTGTAGTTGTACGGCGGCCGCTACCTTCAAAACCGATCAACCCTTCACCGGCCGCTGCGAGGGCGAGCGTGACTCCCTGTCCATTTGCTAAAGCCTTTGCAGTGTCTGCAAGTGTGCGAGCTGGAATGAGTGCACTTGTTGAGATTGAAGATGACGTTGGTGTCCAGGTGAAGTTTCGAACAGCGAGTCGGTAGCGATCAGTTGCCGCCAAGGTGATTGATTGGCCTTCAATTTCCATTCGAATACCAGTGAGTGTTGGAAGTGTGTCGTCTTTGCCTGCAGCGATTGCAACCTGAGCTACAGCTTCGGCAAAGACAGCTGCGGTTATCTCACCTGAGCTACTTGGCATTGCTGGTAATTGTGGGTAATCCTCAACAGGTAATGTTGGGAGAGTAAAAGAGGATCGGCCGCAGGTGATAACAATGCGTGTACCTTCGCTCGTCAAAGTCACAGGAGCACCTGGAAGTGAACGGGCGATATCAGCTAATAATCGTCCTGAAACGAGTGTGGTTCCGGGAGTCTCTATGTCGGCGTTGATCATTACGCGCGCTGAGACTTCATAGTCAAAGCTACTAAGAGTTAGACCCTGCGAATCAGCAGTCAGGACCAAACCAGCGAGCACAGGTAATGACGGCCGTGCAGGTAACGTGCGTGCAGCCCAAGCGACCGCATCTGCAAGCGTGTCGCGTTCAACCCGGATCTTCACGATGTCCCCTTAACCAAGTGTTGCACCAAAAGGTGTGGGGGTGATTCTTGCACTACTTATGGTTGTTATTTATCGGTCTAG
>CANJCG010000027.1 GCA_947472655.1 Actinomycetota bacterium | reverse complement strand
TGACGATCGCTGCATCATCGCCTGGCCCAACGATGACCAAAGGATGATCCGGCAGTCCGCCAGTGATGCGATCGATGAGGCCGAATTCACCAACATCGGCAAGGGTTCCTGAGTCGGACACTGCTATCGAAGCCCAGTGCCGCGGCGACGCGCGTCGTTAATCAGCGTGTCAATCAGCTCGCCATACTCGATCCCGCTGACCTGCCACATGCGCGGGTACATCGAAATTGGAGTGAAGCCTGGCATGGTGTTGACCTCATTGATGATTATGTTTCCCGCACTATCTAAGAAGAAATCAACTCGCGCTAATCCCTCGCAACCCAAGGCCTCAAAGGCGCGAATCGCTAAGGACTGCAACTCAAGTTCAACACCTATCGGTAGGTCAGCGGGCACTACTAGTTCGGCTGAGTCTTCTAAGTATTTCGCCTCGAAATCATAGAATTCATGTTTCCCGCCAATAATAATTTCGGCGATCCGACTCGCAGTAAGTGAACCAAATTCACTTGAAAGCACTCCGCACTCAAGTTCACGAGATTGCTGAACGCTCGCTTCCACAATGACTCGAGGATCATGTTCGCGAGCTTCTTCAATCGCGGCGACAAGTTCGGATTCGCTTGTAACTTTGCTAATCCCGCGCGAAGAGCCAGCTCGAGCAGGCTTCACAAACACGGGGTAACCAAGATTATTTACCGCTGCAATGCACTCGTCTTTTTCACTTCGCCATTGCCGATCAGTAATACATACGAACTTGCCCACATTAAGTCCTGCATGAGCAAGCAACACCTTCATCGTGACTTTGTCCATGCCCGCAGCTGAAGCCAATACGCCGGAGCCAACATAGGGAATGCCGGCGAGCTCGAGCAGCCCTTGAATAGTGCCGTCTTCACCCCAAGGTCCATGAAGTACGGGAAAGACAACGTCGATGGCGCCGAGTTCGGTTGCCAGCACTACCGGATCTGGGCTGAGAGCAGCCCCCGTGCCATCGTCGGGCACGCATGGAAAGTCACCAGTGGCCATTGAGAAAGCAGCATGAGAATCCATTCTGATCCAGCGCCCGCGCTGAGAAATACCCAGCGCTAGTACGTCATATTTTTCTGGATCCAAAGCTCGCATCACTCCGCTTGCGCTGACACAAGAAATACTGTGTTCGCTGCTTCGGCCCCCGAAGAGCACTGCCACGCGAATCTTGGTCACGGTGTCAATCCAGGAGACGTGCTTTCCTGCTCATGCTTGGTGTCTCGCGCCATAAATGCAGCGGCCATAGTTTTCACCGATGCACCGTTATGTAGCACGTTGACTACTTGCTCAGTGATTGGCATTTCCACACCATGAGTTTTCGCGAGTTCAAGAATTGGTTCACAACTTTTGTAGGCCTCGCAGGTTTGCTTCATCTGCGCAATTGTTTGGTCAACACTGTTTCCCATGCCCAGACTCTCGCCAAATGAGCGATTACGGGAAAGCGGTGATTGACAGGTGGCCACGAGGTCGCCGACCCCTGCTAATCCCTGGAATGTCAATGGATCAGCGCCAAGCACAACTCCAAGTCGGGCAATCTCGGCAAGGCCACGAGTCATGAGAGAGGCTTGCGAATTTTCGCCGAGCCCCATTCCAACAGCCATACCGTTGGCTACCGCGATCACGTTTTTCACGGCTCCGCCAATTTCGGTTCCGACGACATCCGTTGTCCAGTAGGGCCGGAAATACTCGGTAGTGCAGGCATCTTGGAGTCGCTGTGCACTGCCCTCATCAACGCAGGCAACCGTGGTTGCTGACGGCTGACGCTGGGCTATTTCATTAGCAAGGTTTGGACCTGAAACCACCACGATGCGTTCCGGTACTGCACCTGTTTCTGCTGCGATCACTTCACTCATACGCAGCATCGTGCCAAGTTCGACGCCCTTAATCAGACTCACCAAGATCGCCCCTGCCGGGATGAACTGACGCCACTGTGCGAGGTTGGCACGCAACTCTTGGGCTGGAAGTGCGATGACGACAACGTCAGCGCCCGCTAGTGCCTGCTGAGCATCGGTGGTGGCCCGTATTGATAAGGGCAGTTCCAAGTCAGCGTGATACCTACTATTTGTGTGGCTCGAATTGATTTCAGTGGCCACTTCTCCATCGCGCGACCAGATAACAACGTCGCTACCGGCATCTGCCATGACCATGGAAAAGACGCTGCCCCAAGAGCCCGCGCCCATAGTGGCGACGCGGCTCATTCTTGGACCCCATGACCGTCGCGAAAGAACACTGCCCAAGACTAATGCCCCGATACGGTTGGATGAAGACATGCAGTGGTCAGCGATTGTGCCCGTCAAAGCCCATCACGAGGCAAAATCGAGGCTTGCGAGCGATCCCCATGGGCGCGAAGCGCTTTCGCGAGTCTTCCTAAGTGATGTTTTAACGGCGTTGCAAGGATCTGAATTGATCGGCCAAATCATTGTGGTGACTGATGAGGACGACCTCGTCGTGCTGGGCACTCCCAGGATTCGGGTCAAAGTTTTGATTTCTCAGGGATTAAATGAAGATATCCAGCAAGGATTAGATCTCATCGACCACGGCCCAGTCATCGTATTGACGTCTGATCTTCCTTGCCTGACCACGCACGCCTTGGATGCGGTGCTCGCGTTCGCCAACGATCATCGGTTGGCATTTGTGTCAGATGCCCAAGGTCTTGGCACAACGATGCTGTTAGCCCACGATGCAACGACCTGCACTCCGCTCTTTGGTGTGCGCTCCCACGCTCGTCATGCCCAAGCTGGATTCATCGAAATCACCGGTGTCGAGCCCGCGATTCATGTAGCGCTCGCGCGTGCTCGTCGAGATGTCGATACCGGGATTGACCTGTGGGATGCCCAACGCATCGGTGTCGGGCCGGCTACGAGTGCGTTGTTGGCTGCTAAGTCCTGAGAAATACTGAAGGACCCCACCAAAACGGTGAGGCCCTTCAGTAAGTAACGACTAGCGGCGTGCGGTCTTCTTTACAGCCTTCTTAGCAGCAGCCTTCTTAGCAGCAGCTTTCTTCGCTGGAGCCTTCTTAGCAGCAGCTTTCTTCGCTGGAGCCTTCTTTGCAGGTGCAGCTTTCTTCGCGCCAGCAACAGTTGCCTTGAACTCAGCAGCTGCACGGAACTTAGGAAGCTTGGTTGCCTTGATCTTTACTGCTTCGCCTGTGCGTGGGTTACGACCCAAGCGAGCATTGCGCTCTGCGCGCTCGAAGATGCCAAAGCCACTGACGGCAACACGCTCGCCCTTAGCGACAGCCCTCTTCGTCTCGTCGAGGAATGCGTCTACAACTTCAGAAACCTGACGCTTGCTCAGGTCGAGCTGGGTTGCAACAACTTCAATTAGTTCAGCCTTGTTCACAGAAAAACCCCTCCGGAGGGTGGATGGTCGACCCGTTGTCGACTACGCATATTTAGCCATGCTTTTGTCTGACAAACGCGAAGACTCGCCGAGGAAAACATGTTGGAATCATTAGTGATTCACACCACTAATGGCGTTCCACGTCAATTTCGACAGATCACACGAGTCACATTTGTCACTTGAATAACATCAAGTGTTTGCTGACTATGCAGTTGTTGGCAAGAAAACCGGCCGTTTCGCTTCGAATTCATTGATCGCATCGCCTTGATTCAAGGTGATGCCGATGTCGTCGAGGCCTTCCATTAAGCGCCAGCGCACATAGTCATCCACCTCAAAAACAGCAGTGATTTCTCCTGCACGAACCTCACGCTTATCTAGATCAACGGTGACCAAAGTGCTCGGATCCGCTTCAACGAGCGCCCACAACTTCTCGATGTCTGCTTGCTCGAGCATGGCAGTAAGAAGCCCGCCCTTGCCTGAGTTTCCGCGGAAGATGTCAGCAAAACGAGAAGACAGCACCACCTTAAAACCGTAATCCTGCAATGCCCAAACCGCATGCTCACGTGATGAGCCGGTCCCAAAATCTGGGCCAGCAATCAGAATCGAAACACCTGCATACGCAGGCTGATTCAAAACGAATTCAGGGTCTTTTCGCCAAGCAGCAAAGAGCCCATCCTCAAAACCATGACGAGTAATACGCTTGAGATATTCAGCAGGAATGATCTGATCAGTGTCGACGTTGCTGCGGCGAAGCGGTGCAGCAGTGCCGGTATGCGTAACGAACTTTTCCATGATGAACTCCTAATCCCTTACAGGTCTGCCGGAGCAGCGAGATGGCCAGTGATTGCTGTTGCTGCTGCAACTGCCGGAGAAACCAGGTGCGTACGCCCGCCTGGTCCCTGACGTCCTTCGAAGTTTCTGTTCGAGGTGGAGGCGCTGCGCTCCCCCGGGGCCAACTTGTCGGGATTCATTGCCAGACACATCGAACAACCCGCTTCGCGCCATTCAGCTCCGGACTCTTTAATGATGACGTCCAGTCCCTCTTCTTCAGCTTGGTTCTTCACGCGCACAGATCCTGGAACGACCAACATCCGTACCTTGGAATCAACTTTTCGGCCTTTAAGCACTTCTGCAACACTGCGAAGGTCTTCGATCCGGCCATTTGTGCACGAACCAACGAACACAATGTCGACTTTGATATCTCGCAGTGGCATTCCAGCGGTCAGACCCATGTATTCCAGAGCGCGTTCGATCGCAACGCGATCAACTTCATCTGTTGCATCTGCCGGAGATGGCACAGAACCAGATAGCGGCAGTCCTTGTCCTGGGTTCGTGCCCCACGTTACAAATGGGCTCAAGGTTGTGGCATCGATAAAGATTTCAGCGTCGTACTTTGCGTCAGCATCTGATGGCAACGTTGACCAGTACGCAACGGCTGCATCCCAATCGGCACCCTTAGGCGCACGATCTCGGCCCTTGAGATATTCGAATGTGGTGTCATCGGGCGCGATCATGCCGGCGCGCGCGCCTGCTTCAATCGACATGTTGCAGACGGTCATGCGGCCTTCCATTGAAAGCCCACGAATCGCTGAACCTTTATACTCCAGAACATAGCCTTGTCCACCGCCGGTGCCGATCTTGGCAATGACAGCCAAGGTCACATCTTTGGCTGAAACACCCACAGGCAATTCGCCGTCAACATTGATCGCCATGGTCTTAAAAGGCTTCAGCGGCAATGTTTGCGTAGCCAGGACATGCTCAACTTCAGAGGTGCCGATACCAAATGCAAGTGCGCCAAACGCACCGTGAGTTGACGTATGCGAATCGCCACAGACCACGGTCATGCCTGGCTGGGTTAATCCCAACTGTGGTCCAACGACATGCACGATGCCCTGTTCGATATTGCCGAGTGAATAAATAGGCACGCCGAATTCAGCACAGTTCTGACGAAGCGCATCAACTTGTGCCCGTGAAATTGGGTCAGCGATTGGCTTAAGGATGTCGATGGTCGGCACGTTGTGATCTTCAGTAGCCAAAGTGAGGTCTGGACGACGGACACTTCGGCCGCTGGCTCGCAATCCATCAAATGCCTGCGGGCTGGTTACTTCATGAACCAGATGCAAGTCGATGTAGAGCAAGTCAGGTTCCCCTGCTGCTCGGCGCACTACATGCGCTTCCCAAACCTTCTCGGCAAGTGTCTTAGCCATCGTTACTCCTTCGAATGTCGATACTTGACATCTCACTATGTGAGACAGCAATATCAAGGTATGGACAACTCTAGCGGAGTCGGCGTTGTAGACAAAGTCGTTCTCTTGATTGACTGCCTTGTGAGCGGTCCACTCTCGTTGCAAGAACTGTCAGAGGTCAGTGGCCTACCCCGACCTACTGCGCACCGCCTGGCACTGGCTCTAGAACATCACCGGCTAGTAGCTCGAAATGATCGAGGCCAATTCATTCTTGGACCTCAACTGGCCGAGTGGTCAACCCCGCAAGCAACCTGGGTGAGTGCCGCCGCAACCATTGCTCGCGAACTACGAGATGCCACCGGCGCAAGCGCTCAGGTGTACCGGCGCGTGGGTGACGAACGCGTATGCATCGCAGCCTCCGAGCCGACTCGGGGCCTGCGTGACACCGTGCCGGTTGGCGCACTTTTGACGATGAAGGCTGGATCCGCTGCTCAAGTACTTACTGCTTGGACTGAATCAGAAGAACAACGTGAAGCTCTCGATAAAGCTGCATTTTCTGCAACAGATTTGATTCAGGTGCGCAAGCGAGGTTGGGCTGCATCAGTTGCTCAACGCGAACCTGGAGTGGCTTCACTGTCTGCCCCGGTGCGTGATGCGACTGGCACAGTCATTGCAGCCATCTCAATCTCAGGTCCGGTTGATCCATTGGCAAAAGCCACAAAGGCTCAGATCAATGCCTTACTAGCAGCAGCGAATCAACTTGAAGCTGCTATCGCAAACTAATAGCTACCGACGCTTCGCGTTGCACCATTGCCTAGAGGCTCAACTTCAATGCGCATACGAACTACCACATTGAGATGGTGGTGAAGTAGAACTAATTCCCGCGAGCTTAACGATATTGATCAGCTGGTAGCGCAGTGAAGTTGGAATGGGCAACCATCTGCCAAGTTGCATGCGGCGTCTTTGGTAGCGCAAAAACACTAAGCCGAGGAGCCGGGTCCATCGTCGCGGGATTGGCGTTAATGACTTCCGTTGTTTGCGCCTGATAGCGCACAACCAAGACGTTTCCTGTTCGGGTGGTAACCGTTTTCGTCACCAAGAAGTCTGACACTTTTGCGGGGGTAGCCAAGTATTCCGAGCGATTCGCAGATGTGCCATTGGCTCGCTGCAATTGAAATGCGGGAGATAGAAAGCCGGCAAGACCCTTACTGTTTTCAGTCTTGAGCAGAGTAAAAAAACGATTGACAAGAGTAATTCCTAGTGTGGCATCAGCCGCTGCGGTGCTGGTCGAGGTGGTGGTCTGTTTCGCCATTGAATGCAACGGATTCGCATTGGACTGACTGACGCCAATCACAGGAAGCATGAAGACCACGGTGCATGCAGCGCCAAGCACACGACGCGTTAATTTACTCATAAAAGGACGCTACCAGTTCAGCTATCCCCCGAATGGCACTTACATACAACCCAATAAAATCCTTTGATACGGCGAGAAAACCCGCCAATGTTACAAATTCAGCGCTGACTTACCGCCCCACTGATGCCCACTGCGCAGTCCACCATGTGAAGTTCCAAAGACCACCGTGTTCATTGCCTGGTCTAGTTCTTCAGGATCCCACTGACGGTCAGTCACACTCACAACACCATTGGGTGTCCAAGGAGCAAAGAGCGTCACACGAGACCCTTGCGAAAAGAAGGCTTGACCGTTGACATGGCGCGATAGGTCCGATGCAAGCCAAACTGCCAAAGGCGCGACGTTACCCGGATCTCGAGGGTTGTATTCGGTGTATTGATCTGGCTCAGCGATCTCGTCGATGTCCGTGCCACGCGTGATGCCGATGAGTCGTGTTATTCCCGAAGGGGCAATGGAGTTTGAACGGACTCCGTAGCGCATCATGTCTTGAGCAAGAGCGACGGAGAACATAGCAATGCCGCCTTTGGCTGCCGCGTAATTGGTTTGACCGGTGTTGCCGAGTAACCCAACGGATGACGTAGTGCAGATGACGGAGGCGTTGACTTTCCCGCCAATTTCTCGACTTTTTTCTCGCCAATACGCAGTTGCGTGGCGCGCTGGGGCGAAATGGCCCTTGAGGTGCACCTTTACGACCGCATCCCAGTCACTTTCGTCCATGTTGAAGATCATCTTGTCTCGCAAGATCCCTGCATTGAGCACTAAGCAGTCCAGCCCGCCAAAACTGTCGATGGCTTGATCCACCATGTCTTTGGCTGCATCGAAATCAGATACGTCCGCGTAGTTAGCGACAGCTTCGCCGCCCCGGGCTTTGATGATCTCAACAACTTCATCAGCTGCGCGTTGGTCGGATCCGCCCCCGTTGGGTGCACCACCGAGATCGTTGACAAGCACCTTCGCACCATGCTCTGCCATAAGTAGTGCGTAGCCACGGCCCACGCCGTGTCCAGCGCCAGTGATGATGACGGACTTTCCTTCGAGAAGTTTCATGCCTAGATTCTAAGGAGTTGAGACGTATATAGGTCGCAAAACCAAATCTTGGATCCGCCAACACAACACCGTTCGTCACCTACGTGCCTTGGCCCAATCGCAATATTCGGTCGACAAGGGGCCATACCTTTATCCGTGAAACGCGGCAGGAACGCCTAAACGTCCATACCATTTGATATTGTTCACGAAATTGTGGTCGTCAGGTCTCACGTATAAGGCCGCTAAGGGGGAAATAATGAGCGCGATTGATGCCGCGACGAAGCGTGCAACCTCCATTCGAGGTTTGTGGGTAACGATCGCCGGGTTTATCGCTGCTTGGCTGGTGTGCGTGCTCGTCTGGGCACTCACCGACAAGGGTTACTTCTGGCCTGCTTGGGCTGGGCTCGGAATGATCCTGGGAACCATCTATGCGGCGGTTCGTATTTTCCGAATGCCTAAGGCTTAGCAAGCAGTATTCTCGCGCCCCGTTACGGGTCGTGCGTTGTACGTGACTTCATCCAGTCTTCGGTCGACAAGAGGCGCATACCTTGCAAGAGATGAGTGATGAGTGACGTCTTGCACTCAAGCAAATGTCGTGTCCGGGCTTTCCAATATGTGTAAAGTAGATGAAGCGCCAAGCGCTACGCGCTTCGTTCCAAAAAAGTTTGAACGCTGATGAAGAAATGGGGCTGTGAACATGGGGATTTTCTTTGGGGGAAACAAATTCCTACCGGCAATGCTAACGGCTGGCTTTACCGTGGTGGCTTCCCTGGCCGCAGGCCCGAGCATCCAGGCGGCTACAAATATCAGTGGTAGCTCGGCTCAGTCCGCGCAGGTGAACTGCATCAATGCCTACGCGAAAATTCCCTCGAATAATTACTTGAACTACGCGCCAGCGATTGGGTCACCTGAAGTATCTGATGCGATCCACAGTGGGCTTCAGCCCTGCGCGACTTTTGCTGATGGAGTAACGGGCAGCACACGCAAGTTTCAGGTAGCCCAGTACTTGTCTCCGACCGTGTATCCGGGGCAGATCCAACTGGTAATTCAAGGTGGTCCCGATGCTGCATTCCTTGTCGGTGGCGCACCTGGGACTCCAATTCCCTCGTATTCAGGTGGGCCATACGTGGCTCGGTTTAATCCGGCTACAGGAGCTCAGATCTGGCGCACAGCGCTTCCTCAGTTGCCGGGCCAATGGGTGGCTGCGCCTAGCGGTGCCGTAGTCAAGGGCGGTTGGGTCGACGTTGTTGTAGGGCCAACGGTCTACAAACTCGATCCTAAGAGTGGCGCGATCGTTGCTTCTGTGCAACAGCCAGTGCTCGCTGGCGCGGCGGTCGACGCTAACTTCGATGGCTTCGCAGTTGCCCCAGATTCCAACGGCACGATTTTGCTCAAGAGCCAAAACCGTTCGGCCGGATGCCCAACCCAGGGCAACCAAGCAATGTCGATGTGTATCGCCAAATACGGCCCGCAGCCGGTGACAACGGTTATCGCAGTAGACCCCGTCACGTTGAAGAACATCGCTGCGATTACGTTGAACCAGGCTGTCGCTTCAAGGCCGACCGTTGTCGCGCACGGCTCTGTTACTCAGATGTATCTTGCGGGCAGCACTCAAGGTGTGCGCGTTCTCTGGAATCCTCAGACTAAGACATTAAGCCAGGATCTTTCCTGGGCCCCGCCGTTACTCCTGCCTGGCCAGAGCGCGGGTGATGCGCCAGTTCCGTTGGGCAATTGGGTGGTGTTCAATAACAACGCAGTAGCCCCGACGTCGGGCGTTCCGATCTGCGCATTTGTAGTGAACATGACAGACGCGTCAAAAACGCAACGGCTTTGTCCATGGGGAACAACGATTCCTGCAGGCGTCTCAAGTAACGCTCCTGCAAGTTTCTCGACAGATCCGCAGAAGAGTTTGATCTTCATGCAGGATTTATTAGTGGGTGGGGTGTTCGCTGTACATCTGAACCAGACAAATGGGCAGATGGCCATCAAGTGGAGCCGACCTGACTGGCGAACTTCGGACTACTTCTCGGTTACCGGTCCGGCTAACCACCGCGTTTTGGCTTCGCAATATATGTCGCCGTCGTTCACTGCTTCCCAAATCAGTACGAACTCTTGGACTGAAAGTGTGCTGTGGGTTGATGAGGACACAGGAAAGACGCTGGCCCAGTCAGCATTCAACGGACCGACAGATCTTGGCTGGTATGCCATGCCTGGATACTCCGGCCGGTGGTACACCCTCTCGGCGGCAGGCACGATCAACATTTATGTTCCACAATCGTGTGCCAAGTCGGGCAAGAAGCCGGTTGCACCAGCGTCCATCACCATGTGCTCGACGAACTATGCGTCATTGCCTGCGCCTGTGCGAAACCCCGCACTACTGGCGAAGTAGACGCTAGACCAAAAATGTGGTGATAAGTAAAGGTGTCGTAGTGCATCAATCTGCACCACGACACTTTTACTTGCTTTTTAAGAAGCTCAATTCGCGGAAGCAGCCGCCACAGAACAGCCGACTGCTATCGGAATCGAAGGGTTGGTGTTTCCTGCGCCTGAAACATCGCTCAGTGATGCGTGGTAGGCATTGACATCAGCATGGGTTGGTACAGGAATTCCTGCTGCTTTGAGGATTTCGGCGCGTTCGGCTGGGGAGCCAGCTGACATGACTTTTGCTGAAAGTTCTGCGTTGTCGTGTAACGCTTTTGATGCTTCTGAGAATGTGGCACTCATGAATGTTCCTCACAATAGAAGTAATGGACGCTCAAATCTTAGCAATGTAGGTCTGGTTCCGGCAGGCCCTGGAGTCCATCGAAATGAGCGCACGTCCGCCTGAGACCTGCACTAAAAAGAAGTACACGCGTAGGCGTATCCGAACAGCAAAAAACCCCCTGTCTCCAGAGGGTTTCGCGCTTTGTAGCCCCGACGGGATTCGAACCCGCGCTACCGCCTTGAGAGGGCGGCGTGCTAGGCCACTACACAACGGGGCCTTGTTTCTTTATTGATTGGGTCTCCCCAATCAATATGACGCCGAATAACCGAACTTTCGACGCTCGCTGGGGTACCAGGACTCGAACCTAGACTAAGTGAACCAGAATCACTTGGGCTGCCAATTACCCCATACCCCACGGGACAAGGAAGAAGTATACGTGAGACTTTTCCTGCGCGACGCCGACCCAAATACGCCTGCTTCACTCGAAAAATCGCCATGCTTAGCCAGTGCTCGAATGGATCCGGAATTCATACCCCGTTGCGGTCTTTCGACGCTTCTTCGAGCTTGAGCTCCTTGACCGCTCTTTTGGCCTTGCCGCCCAAGCATTCGTCGCCCTGCTCCCCCTAGTTATTTTGATCGTTGCCGTATTTGCCGGATCTGATGGCAGTGTGATCGCCAACCAACTCATTGAACGGTTCGGGCTTGAAGGGGCCGCTGCTGATGCAGTGAGTTCGTTATTCGACTCTCCAGCGCCCACATTTGTAATTTCCTGGACCGCGCTCTTTATCACCTCATATTCGGCTTTTTCGCTCTCGAGAAAACTCTCAAGAACCTATGGTGCTATTTTCCAAATTCCGTCCCTATTGCCTAAGCAACTTGGAAGAGGCCTGGCGTGGGTACTGCTTCAAGTCGTCATGTTTGCCATCAGCGCAGGACTACGCAACCTTTGGCGAGATAGCGACTTAGCGGTGGGCCTACTTGCTGGATTCGCAACCTTCATCTTTTGGTTACTGACTGAATACGCAGGCATCCGATTACTCGTACCGAGCATCAACAGGCGGCTACTGGTGCCCGCAGCAATACTCAGCAGCATTGGCCACATGGGCATCATCGTGTGGGCTGCTGTATATATGCCGCGAACCTTGCAAACTCAAGCTGAACAATTTGGTCCGATCGGCGTGACCTTCTCGCTCTTCACTCTGATTTTGGTCGGCGTAGTTGTCATGCTGGTCGCACCGCTTCTCGTTGGCGTCTACGCCCAACGCAAACATGCGGTGCTAGCGAACGCTCAGGGCCCCACTCAAACGGGTGAGTGAAACTTCACGACCAAGAATCTCCATCGATTCAAAAAGCGGTGGAGAAATCCGACGGCCAGTGATGGCAACCCGAATCGGGCCAAAAGCTAACTTCGGCTTGATTCCTAGGCCCTCAACCAAAGCACTCTTTAAGGCCTCGTGAATAGCATCCGTATTCCATTCGGGCAGCGCACTCAAAGCAGTCACAGCCGCGTTCAGGGTCTCGTCTGCGTCTTCACCAAGAACAGCCTTGGCATCTGCTTCATCGATGACAAATTCACTTGGAGATACCAGTAAGAAACCAAGCATTGGGACCGCTTGTTTCAGATTCTCTAGGCGTTCCTGAATCAGTGGGACTGCTGCTTTCAAGATTGCTTGTTGCTCAAGGGTTGGTGGATTGCTCACGAAGTGTGAAGCCTCAAGACGGGGCACGATCCGAGAAATCAGATCATCAACACTGAGCGTGCGGATCCAGTCACCATTGATGGATGTGCATTTCTTGAGATCAAAGCGCGCTGGATTCGCACTGACTCGGTCAATCTTGAAGGCAGCAGCCATCTGATCAAGTGAAAAGAACTCTTGATCATCGCCCATCGACCAGCCAAGCAATGCCAAGTAGTTCAACAAGGCCTCTGGAAGGAAACCTTCTTCGCGGTACATCAGCAAGGAAGACTCAGGATCGCGCTTTGAAAGTTTTCGATTGCCTTCGCCCATCACGTATGGCAAATGACCGAACTGCGGTGTTGTGCCATCGCTCACGCCGATTGCAGCCAAAGCCTCATACAGCGCTATCTGACGCGGCGTTGATGAAAGGAGATCCTCACCGCGAAGCACATGCGTGATGCGCATCATCGCATCGTCAACAGGGTTCACCAGGGTGTAAAGCGGTTCACCATTGCCGCGAACCATCACAAAATCAGGAACATGCTCATGCCCGAAGGTCACTTCACCGCGAACGAGATCAACCCAAGTGCAGTCACGATCTGGCATCCGAAAACGCACAACACTCGTGCGACCTTCTGCGACATAACTTGCTGCTTGTTCTGCAGTGAGATCGCGACAAGTGCCTTCGTAGCCAGGCGCACGATTTTCTTTTTTGGCTAACTCACGTTGAGTATCAAGTTCATCTGCGGTGCAGTAGCAACGGTAGGCAAAGCCACCATCAAGCAACCTGGCTGCCACATCCGCATAAATCTCTAAGCGTTGCGACTGGCGATACGGACCATAAGGGCCACCGACCTCTGGGCCTTCATCCCAGGTGAGCCCAAGCCAACGAAGGGAATCAATAAGTGCGTCATAGGACTCTTCCGAATCTCTCGCACTATCTGTGTCTTCAATTCGAAAGACGAAGGTGCCCCCAAGATTCCTGGCAAAGGCCCAGTTGAACAGCGCAGTTCGCACCATTCCCACATGTGGATTGCCTGTCGGTGATGGGCAAAAACGAACTCGAACATCACTCACGATCGATCACCGGATTCTTAAGGGTGCCGATGCCAGAGATAGTTACGCTCACATTGTCACCAGCTGTGATGGGTCCGGTTCCTGCCGGTGATCCAGTCAAGATGATGTCGCCAGGAAGCAGCGTCATCACGTTACTGACTGCTTCAATGATTGATGCAACATCGAAAACCATGTCCAGCGACGTTCCGTCTTGCTTCAGCACATCATTGACTCGGCACTGAATGGAAACATCTTCCCAATCCAGTTCTGTTTCGATCCAAGGACCTAACGGGCAAAAAGTGTCGAAGCTCTTCGCCCGTGTCCATTGCACATCAGCGTGCTGGAGATCTCGAGCAGTGAGGTCATTGGCGCATGTGAAACCGAAAATGACTTCGTGCGCTCGCTCTTTTGGAACCTCAGCGCAAACGCGACCAATCACGATCGCGAGTTCAGACTCGTGCTCAACGAGTTCGGATTGCCAAGGCAAAATGATCGGCTCACCTGGGCCAATCACCGACGTGCTTGGCTTCAGAAACATAAGCGGCTCTGAGGGCACCTCGCCCAAGTTCGTCTCCGCAGCATGGGCCGCGTAATTCTTGCCAATAGCCACAATCTTGCTTGGAAGCACGGGAGCAACAAGGCGTACATCTTGATAGCGAACAAACCGTCCGTCTGGGTTAATGCCATTGAAGGGATGCCCCTCAAGGATGGCAATGACCGTCTCGTCACCAGGCTCTCCGTTGGCATCTAAACCCTCAAGAACGCCGAAGAAAAGCTCATCATTGACAGAAACCCGACAAATTTTCACATTGACAGCCTACCGACAACAGCCCACTGCACTATTCAGCGGCAATAATGCGACCTGCGCGAAGCAGCCCGAACCGAACGGCGTCATCCAGCGCTTTCCAGGATGCAGCAATGACGTTCTCGTGAACGCCCACAGTGGTCCAGTCAGCTTCGCCATCAGTTGTGTCAATCAGCACCCGCGTCACCGCTCCGGTGCCACTGCCACCGTCCAGAATCCGAACCTTGTAATCGGTCAAGGTCAGTTCTGAGAGTTCTGGGTAAATCTGACCAAGGGCTGCCCGCAAGGCATTGTCTAGGGCGTTGACTGGACCGTTGCCCTCTGCAGTTGAGATGACACGATCGCCATTGGCATGAACCTTGACGGTTGCCTCAGAATCCACACTGCCATCTGCACTTTGCTCAACGATGGTGCGCCAAGATTCAACTTCGAATCCTCGCTCTACGCCATCTTCAGCCATTAGTAGCAACTCAAAGGACGCATCCGCAGCCTCAAATGACCAGCCCTGCGATTCAAGTTCCTTCACCTTGGCAACCACGCGGGTGACAAGCTCAGGCTTTCGCGAAAGATCGTGACCAAGTTCTTCGGCCTTGAGTTCAACTGATGCGCGACCGGCCATCTCGGTTACAAGCACGCGCTGAACGTGACCAACTAAGGCTGGGTCAATGTGGTTGTATAACTCAACGTTGACCTTGAGCGCAGAAGCATGCAAACCAGCCTTATGCGCGAAAGATGAAGATCCGGCATAAGCCTGGTGACTATCTGGCGCGATATTCGCGATTTCAGCAATTGCATGCGAGATGTGAACTGTTTCGCGCAGGCTGCCTTCAGGAAGTGCATCGATGCCCATCTTGAGTTGCAGGTTGGCCACAACTGCAAAGAGATCAGCGTTACCCGTGCGCTCGCCATATCCATTGGCTGTGCACTGAGCATGTGTTGCTCCAGCAGAAACTGCCGTGACGGTGTTAGCTACGGCGCATCCGGTGTCGTCTTGGCAATGAATGCCCAAACGAACGCCAGAACGCTTAGCTACATCGGTAACGGTCTCAAAAATACCCACCGGCAACATTCCGCCGTTGGTGTCACACATGACGCCAACACTTGCGCCAGCTTCTGCTGCGGCAACCAAGATGCGCACCCCGTAATCGGAGTCATGCTTATAGCCGTCAAAGAAATGTTCCATGTCGATGAAAACACGACGACCTTCACCAACCAAGAATTTAACGGTGTCTACGATCATGCGTTCGTTCTCGTCAAGGTCGGTTTTCAGTGCCTCAATGACATGGCGAACATCAGACTTAGCCACAAGAGTGATCACGGGTGCTTGTGAATCCAACAATGCCTTTACTTGCGCGTCTTCATGCGCCTGCTTGCCGGCCTTACAAGTGGCCCCAAAGGCGACGAGCTGGGCGTTCTTGAGGTCTAGCTCGGTCTGAGCGCGTTGGAAGAATTCGGTGTCCTTGGGCATAGCACCCGGCCAACCGCCTTCAATAAAGCCGACGCCATATTCATCGAGCAACTTGGCAACTGCGAGCTTGTCGTTGACTGAGTACGAAATACCTTCGCGTTGGGCACCATCGCGCAGGGTCGTGTCGTACATGTGAAAGTCGTCAGAACGAGGCATGAGTTGATTCCTTACCGTTTGAGCGAATTGACACCATCAACGAAAAAACCCCCCGCAGGGTGCGAAGGGCAGCGCGTTGACGAAAAGTCGACGCGCTAGTTAATGATGATGCAGCGATGAAACACGCTGTAATTATGCCACAACCCACTCAAAGGGGCCAGCCCCCCATGAAATCCAGACAATCTACCCAGCAACCAGTCCCCTCGCTACTGATTGAACAAACCAACACCGGCACTAGCAAATCGTGTGTAGCCACTGGTGCGTGTCTTGAGCAAGCCCTGTTTGGATGTTGAGAAGGGTTTCACGTAACTGCATCGTCACTGGTCCTGGCAGTCCTGCATTGATGTCCCAATGCCCACTGTCTCGGCTTTTGACATGTCCAACAGGGGTGATAACCGCGGCAGTACCGCAGGCAAAGACCTCGGTGATTTTCCC
>CANJCG010000026.1 GCA_947472655.1 Actinomycetota bacterium | reverse complement strand
TGCTCACTTCCAAGGTGGACTGGGATTCACTGTTGAGAATGACATCAGCATGTACTTCCTACGCAGCAAAGGTTGGGGATCCTTAGCCGGAGACCCATCAGCGCATCTTGCCTCTATCGGTCAACAAGTTTTGGCTTCAGTCATCTAGTTTAAGGAAATTAAGGAGACATCATGGATTTCGGACTCGTCGAACTCAGTGCAGATGATCGCGCGCTGCAGTTAGAAATACGAGCATTTCTTGCAGACCTCTTTACACCCGACGTGTTTGCGCTCGAGCATGAAACCGGTAGTGGATTTAATGCCAAGGTATACGAAGCACTCGGGGCGCGCGGCTGGCTCTACCCAGAACTACCAATAGAGCAAGGCGGAGCGGCGTTCACGCCTGTGCAAACGCGCATCATGGAATTAGAACTTGATCGCCAAGACGCACGTGTGATGATGATGAAGGGCACGTCGTCATTACCTATGGCTGCCATTCGCAAATACATGGCAGCAGAAGTAGCTGAACCCATCCTCAAGGAATGCGCTGCAGGTCGAGCAGTGATTTGTCTGGGATATTCAGAGCCCGATGGCGGTTCTGATATCGCTAACGCAAAAGTGCGAGCTGTGCAAGATGGTGACATGTGGTCCATCAATGGTTCAAAGATGTGGACCACTGGCGCCCACATCTCTACCTACACTTTCTTGATTACTCGTACTGATCCAGAAGCTGCAAAACACAAGGGCATCACCATGTTTCTTGTGCCGCTACATTCCCCGGGTGTCACAATTCAAGGAATCCGCACCTTTAGCGGCGAGCGTACAAACATTGTGTTTTACGAAGATGTCCAAGTACACGACAGTATGCGTATCGGCGGCATCAACAACGGTTGGACAGTTCTACATGGTCCACTAGATGAAGAACACAGCATTGGGCTCGATCTCAACGGTGGCCTTTCCGATGTTTCTATCGGTGCGGGTTTTTGTCGTGTACTTGGTGCATCAATCAACGAAGTTGCCCGATGGGCTTTGAAAACAACCGGAACTGATGGCAAACTCATGGCTGAAAATTCCAGAGTGCTGGAACGATTGGGTTCAGCGATGGTCGACTATGAAGCGGGCTTGAGCACGCCCGGACCAATGGGTCGAGTCAAAGCATCAGATGTCCTCGTTAAGCAAGCCGCACAACTTCAAGATCTTGTGGGGCCTGCCGGATTACTACCCACAGATGCCGAGGGTGGGATAGGTGTTGGCGACATTGAATATGCGCACCGCTTTGCTCAAGGCACTGCTACTTACGGAGGCACAGTTGAAGTCTTTCGAACAATTATTGCTCAGCATGTCTTAGGCCTACCAAAAGCCCAACTCCCAGGCGCCAAAGTTTTTCTCTCCGGTAAGAAGAAGTAACTCATCAGGAGTTGTGCGGCTACCCAGATGGCAGCCGCACTTTGACGAACGAAGCGCGCAGCCAGTGACAACAACATTCGACGCCTAGTCGTGGCTAAATCCGATGTGGCTGAATCGCATCCGCTGGGATAATGCCTAATCTGCCCGCTTGATAATCATCGAAAGCTTCGACAATTTCTTCTTTCGTGCTCATAACGAACGGACCGTAGGTAACCACAGGTTCACGAAGCGGTTCGCCGCCAATGATGAATAACTCAAAGTTTGGCGACCGCGATTCCTGCTGCTGCGAGGCAGTTATGCGCAAGCTATCACCATGCACGAGCACTGCTGTCTGGCCTGATTTCAACGGACGTTGTTCAAGTCCCACCAATCCTTGCCCCGCCAATGCGTAAACAAGGGCGTTATAGGTCGGGCTCCATGGGATGTCGATCTGCGCACCAGGTGCCAAGGTGAGGTGTGCAATCGACAGCGGAGTATGCGAAATTCCGGGGCCCTTATGGCCAGCGATTTCACCTGCGAGTACTCGAAGGATTGCTCCCCCATCTGCACTTGTGACAAGTGCTGAATCCGCACCTTGAAGATCTTGATACTGCGGATCGATGCGCTTCTTGGCTCTAGGTAGGTTGATCCACAACTGCAATCCATGAAAAAGACCGCCCGCTTCAACCAATGCAGCGGGAGGCGTTTCGATATGCAAAATCCCGTTACCGGCTGTCATGTATTGAGTGCCGCCGTCAAGAATCAATCCACCACCACCGTGGGAATCTTGATGAATGAATTGCCCATCAATCAAATATGTGAATGTTTCAAATCCTCGATGCGGGTGCCATGGCGTTCCTTTTGGCTCACCTGGCGCATATTCCACTTCGCCCATTTGATCCATGTGAATAAATGGGTCCAAGTCGGCTTGATTGATACCAAAGAAGGCTCGCTTAACTGGAAACCCTTCGCCTTCGAAGGCTTGAGGTGCCGTGACTATGACCTTGACCTGACGTTGCTCAGCGATTGGTGAGGCCGGAGCCAAACGAGGCAGGGTTAGAGGATCAGCAGTAATAGCAGCCATGGGATTTCCTTTCGTTGTATTTAGTTTACTATTCAACTATCTTTTGGGCAAGTTCTTTCCTTTGACGCGAACCCATGAGGCATGCTCCATACTTGGGGGGTGTCTACAACTGCAGAAGATCCCGTCGAATTGGCAGTCAATCGTGCATTGAAACCTCTCCGCGACGATGCAGTTCGTGATGTTGAGGCGATCTTGGATGCCGCTCTCACGGTCGCTGAGCTTTCCGCTCCGCAAGCCCCACGAGTCGCGGACATCGTCGCAGCCGCAGGAACTTCGAATCAGGCCTTCTATCGGTATTTCACTGGCAAAGAAGATCTCATGCAAGCAGTCATGGCTCGTGGCTTACGACGCGTACATGCATATTTAGAACATCGCATGTCAAAGGTTGAAGACCCATCAAAAAAGATCGAGTTGTGGATACGCGGCATCCTTACCCAGGCAACCCACCAAACGGCAGCTCGACAAAGTGTCGCGGTAAACGAGATTTTTTCCGGAACTGGCAGTGGCATTGACCCCCGCACAATAGAGGCGACAATCGCCCTGAAAGACTTATTAATCGCGCCCCTCACAGAACTTGGCAGTAGCGCTCCAGAGTTTGATGCTTCAGTGATTCGCGAAGCAGCCATGGGAACAATGCGTGAACACATGAATGCGCGCACCAGCCCCACGCCTTCAGAAAGTGATCATCTTGTGGCCTTCTGCATTCGCGGCATCAGCCTGGAGGCCTAAGCGTGTTCGTTCTTGATCAAAGTGTTGAGGTTGATGGGGCCACAATTTACTATGCAGTCAAAGGCCAAGGAATAAAACACCTGCTGCTTGTGCATGGAGCTGGAGCCCATCAGCTTTGGTTCTATCGAATGTTTGAAGAACTCCAAAAGGACTGGCGGGTCATTACTTTGGATCTCAGCGGACATGGAATGAGTGACCACCGCGAAAAATATTCGGTCGGACAGTGGGCCGATGAACTTTCTGCAGTACTGCGCGCAGTCACGAATGAACCAACAGTCGTCGCCGGACACAGCATGGGTTCACGAATCGCACTCGCGCTAGCGGCCAATGAACCTGATCTCGTGAGCGACCTGATCATGTTTGACGGAAATATTCGTGCGCCGGAGAAATTTCCGAAGCCAGGTGAACGTCCACCACCTCGCGAGCCAAAATACTACGAAACCAGAGAAGACGCCCTCCTGCGCTTTCGCCTAGTCCCAGGTCAGGCTGGTCCCGATGCGCAATATTTACTTCCACTAGCGGAATATTCAGTTGTGCAAAGGGAACAGGGTTGGTCTTGGCGACATGACTGGAGCACCATCACTGAACCGTACGACCAATACATAAATGAACGGGTTCCAAAACTCACCCAGCCTGTCAGTTTTGTTTATGGCACCGCTAGCCAAGTTAGTGGATCGGCCGTTGCTGACTACTTTGTTGAGTTAGCTACAACCAAGGTTGAAGTCATTGAGATCATCGATGGTGGTCATCATTTAATGCTCGACAAACCGAGTGAATGTATTGCAGTGATCAAGGGCAAATAATTACTTTTCCTGTCGATTTGCGCGCAGCAACAAATTCCAGTGCTTCTATTGCCTGATCAAGGCTAAAAACATCTGACACGTGCGGAACCATTCCTTGCATGGTCATTTCGGCGAGAATCAGATCTCCTTTGGCGACCTCATCGGGTAAATGGTCAGCCACTGTTCGTATTTCGAAACCTTTGATGACGCCACCTTTAAGCAACGGTAGATTCAATGGAATCCGCGGTATTTCTCCATCAGCAAAACCAACGACAACAAACCTGCCACCCCAAGCTATCGCTCTAAAAGCTTCCTCGGAAAGTTTGCCACCCACCGGATCAATGATGAGATCCGCGCCGGAACCAGTGATTTCCTTTATTCGGTCCTTTAGATTTTCCTTGGTGTAATTGATTCCAGTAACTGCGCCTAGGCTTTTACATACTTCTAACCGTTCATCGCTCGATGCAACAGCAATAACTTTGGCTCCAAGGCGAGTAGCAATGTCAACCGCGGCTGTACCCACTCCTCCGGCTGCGCCTAACACGACGACCCAATCATTGGCCTTGAGTTCGCCTATCGTGACGAGCGAATGGTAAGACGTTCTATACGTCACGCTGAAAGCCGCCGCCTGCTGCAGTGTGAGCCCCGCAGGAATTGGCTTAAGCGATGCTGCTTTCACACAGATTTGTTCGGCGATACAACCAACAAATGAACCTCCCATCACCAGATCTCCCGGCTTAAGGTTCGTGACTTCACTCCCAACTGAGATCACCTCACCAGAAAATTCACTTCCCGGTGTGAACGGAACTGGAATCGAAACTTGGTACTGATTTTCAATGATGAGCAAGTCAGGAAAATTAATCGCAGCGGCGCGAATAGCCACGACTGCATCATGCGCCCCAGCAATCGGATCAGTTATATTCTTGAGAGCAAGACTTGAAGGCGGCCCGTACTGCTCACAAACAAGTGCGCGCATGTCATTTTCCTATCGTAAATATTTCAGTTGCTCGCTACCACGTACTTCTGAATAGCTGCGCAGGATGTTGCCCGGCCTCCCTCTCAAGTGTGACCGGGCAACAGCTGGCTCAGTTCTCAGGAACAACCTGCGTGAAGACTTCCCCGAGGAGCTCAAGTTCAGCAGCGGCCTTGCGGTTTGGGATTAAAGCTGAAGGCCAAACACTCTCGGTTGCCTTGTAGCGACGAAGAAGCTGCTTAGCAACCGTAACCTGATGAACTTCCGTTGGTCCATCGGCAAGGCCCAGCATGATGCCACTATTGAGGAAGCCCATAAACGGTAATTCTTGGGACGTACCGATTGCTCCATGTAATTGGATTGCTCGCATCGCAATCGCCTGCATCACTCGAGCTGTTTGAACCTTGATTGCAGCGATATCAAGTCGCACTTGCTTGTAATCATTTAGTTTATCGATCTTCCACGCACAATGAAGAACGAGTAACCGAAACGAAGCCAATTCAATGTACGAGTCAGCCAGCATCATTTGCACTGATTGCTTCTCTGAAAGGCGCTCACCCTTAGTAAAGCGAGATAGTGCACGCTCCGCCATCAGATCAATTGCCTGCTGCGCATTGCCAACGGTACGCATCGCATGATGCACTCGGCCCCCACCTAATCGGGTTTGCGCAACAGCGAATGCCTGACCAACTCCACCGAGAATCGCCGACTCGTGAATGCGCACGTTGTTGTACTTGATCAGAGCTTCGGATACATCTTCTGGACCTTCACCAGCAACACCAAAGTTATATTGAATCTCGATGCCCGGGGTTTCTGCTGGCAACATAAACATTGTCATTTTTTCAGTGATCGGTGCATTCGCATCGGTTACGACCATCACGATGAAGAACTTTGCCCAGCGAGCATTTGATGACCACACCTTGCGGCCATTGATGACCCAGTGATCGCCATCTTTCACTGCGCTTGTGGTGAAGATCCCAGGATCGGCGCCACCTTGAGGCTCGGTCATTGAGAAACACGAAACGATGTCGCCTTCAAGTAGCGGCTTGAGGTAACGCTCTTTTTGTTCAGCAGTTCCAAAGTGCGCAATAATTTCAGCGTTGCCTGTATCAGGAGCCTGGGTGCCGAAAATGCGCGGAGCCCAACGAGAAGTGCCCAAAATTTCATTGAGCAAGGCCAGCTTCAACTGCCCATATCCCTGACCGCCGAGATCTGGGCCTAGATGGCATGCCCAAAGTTTCATGTCACGAACTTCTTGCTTCAACGGATTGATGATTGCAGCCTGCTGAGGTGTCATGTCTTTATAGGTGTCATGCGGCCAGAGCAGATCAACTTTTGACACCTTGTTCGTAACGAAATCCTTGGTCCAATCAAGAAGTTTTTGAAATTCTGGTTCCACTTCGAAATCAATTGCCACGGGGTTCCCCTTTGTTCAGTGAAGGTGTGTGTTGAGAAAAATTCGGCGTGTAAAAGTATGGGTTGTCACGAAAATGTTCGAAGGCAGGTCCCTTTATGGCATTCCACCGTCGACACGGATTGTTGCGCACGAGGTGTAGCTAGACGCGTCCGAGGCCAGATAGATGACTGCTCCAACGATCTCAGGTGGCTCACCAATTCGCTTCATCGCGATGCGCTGCATGCCTGGCTTCATTGCCTCAAGGTCCCAGGCTTTTGAGATGTCAGACATCATGGTTCCTGACATCACCGTGTTCACGCGAACTGCGGGTCCGAACGCTGTTGCGAACCCTTCGGTCATGGTGTTTAACGCTGACTTTGCACCAGCGTAAGGAATAATCGTGGCACTTGGGCGGATCGAACCTGACGAGCTGATATTGATGATCGAGCCCTTGCCAGCCTCATACATTCGCTCTCCCATGAGCGCTGTGAGGCGATAGGGGCCTTTGAAGTTCAGATTCATCACACTGTCAAACATTTGCTCAGTGACTTCCGAGTTCTTCTCGTAAATCGGCGACATGCCAGCGTTATTCACCAGAACATCAACCTTGCCGAACTTTGCATAGACAGCATCGACAAACGGTTCAATCTCGTCCCAACGCCCCACATGTAAGCCGTAAGCCATAGTTTGGCGACCAAATTTTTGGGCAATGTCATCTGCAACAGTCACGCAATTTTCAAGCTTGCGACTCGCGATCACCACGTGAGCACCCGCTTGGGCGCATCCATAAGCCATTTCTTTTCCTAGGCCACGGCTTCCACCTGTGATAACCACGACTTTGTCAGTAAGGTCGTAAAGACCATCGAGGTAGCTCACTTCAATCCATTCGGCATTGTTGCGGCCAGTCCAGCGGCCTGACTCATCAATTCAAGGACGAGGGGGCCAAAGCCCGCGAGCGAAGAATTGTCGATATTTTCCTTCACCACTCGTGCGTATGACATCTCAAGCACAATGGCCAGTTTCCAGCGAGCTAGAACCAGGTAATAGTTGAAGTCTGCCGTGCTGCGTCCACTTAACTTCTCATAATGCGCCAAGAGCTCTTCAAGAGATGCTTGGCCTTCGGTGGTCTTTTTGATGTTGGTGTTGTCTGCATCGCCGGTGGGGCCCCAGTCGCGCAAGGCCCAAGCAAGATCAAGGAGTGGATCGCCAATTGTTGTCATCTCCCAATCAACAACAGCGGCTAGACCTGCTGGCACGTCGTTGGTGAACATGATGTTGGCAAACTGATAATCACCGTGCATGATGCCCGGCTCCCACGAGCGCGGCTTGTTGTTGTCCAGCCATGCAGTTGTCTCGTCAAGGCCTGGGATTTCACGGAACTTGTATCCGTCCAGGAATGAAGTCCAGCGCCCAACTTGTCGCTCATGGAAGTTGTCTGGTCGCCCAAAGCCTTCAAGCCCGACGGCCTTCCAATCGACAGCCGCGAGCTTGGCTGCACCTTCAACAAGTGCGTAACCAAGGCTGGGACGAAGACTCGGGTCGGATGCATACGGTTCGGGCCATCCCCCGCCCGCCATCGACCAGCCGTTGATCTGTTTCATTAAATAGAACGGAATGCCGAGCACATCTGGGTCTGGGCATCCCACAACTAGGTCGCCGTGCGGTACATCGCTGCCAGCAATCGCTGCCAGAAAAGTCATCTCTCGCTTTATGCCCTCAGCGCGTCCGGAGTCGCGCGGAGGAATCCGCATAACAGTGCGGTCACCGCCGCGATCAACAAGATACAACTCGTTTTGGGAACCACCAGAAATTTTAGTCAACTCTGGAGTTTCGCCTTTTCCTGGGCGATCAACTGAATCCATCCAGGCAGTGAGCCGAGCGATTTCATCTGGAGTAAATGGGTGTGTTGGGTTATTGGCCATAGATTCAGAATATCATTCTGTGCGAAGGGAATTCTATTCTTCTCCCATTTTCATTTGTGAACATACTGGTCACGTTGTGCTGGCCGCCAAGGTCCTGCGTGGCTCAATCGGCGGCAACTCCAAGAGGGTCGAAGGCCACACGCTAGTTTTGCGTCCATGCAGGTTGCCATCGAGTTCCTTGTCGCCATTTTGGCTGGAGTTCTCGCAGGGGCAACCGGCGGCGGCGGCGGGATGCTTTTCGTGCCAATTTTAGTGTTCAGCGGATTAAGTCCCGTAGCTGCTGTTGCAACCAGCAATGTCGGTATCTGTGTGACGACAGCTACGGCAACGGTAAGTAACGCTCGAGAAAAGCAAGTGCCGTGGCGTCGAGTATTCATGATCGGCATTCCAGCGATTATTGTCGCGCCACTTGGTGCTTGGGTTGCTCATCAGTTACCTGGGACTGCTTTGCTCCTTGGGTTTGCTGCGATCAACATTGTTAACGTGGTGCTGACGAACAAAAGAGTCAACGCAGAAGTTGAAGACCATGACTTGCATACGAACAGCGCAAACGTTCTTCAAGTTGGCGTAACTGGCGGATCTGGTGGCTTCCTGGGTGGCCTGTTTGGAATCGGTGGCGGACTTATCACCGTGCCGCTACAAATTCTCTGGCTCAACACACCCATAAAAGTTGCTGCTCGAGTATCGCTGGCAGTGATCGTGTTTTCGAGCGGTGCCGCGTTGATCGGGCACATGCTCAATAACGGCGAAATTGATTGGCAATCAGGACTCGTTCTTGGCTTGGGTGGCTTAATTGGTGCACCCATTGGTAGTCGACTCTTGCGTCGAATCACCCCTAAAACTGCTACTCGTCTCCTTCAAAGTGTGCTGATAGGTGTTTCAATTCTGGTGATCTTCAAAGCTTTCAATCAGTAGCGAAACTCACGAGCTTTCTGGCATCACAACGTTCACCTGGAGTCTCGAATACTAACGCGAACCTCGTGAGCGCACGTAGTCGCTCACCACGTAATCACCAAGCTTCTCACTCGATGACGCAAGCACCCTGCCACCATTCCTGCGCGCCATTTGATCCAAGAATCGTTCCAAACTTGGATCATCACCAAGCCGGAACCAAGAAATTGGCACTTTGCGTCGAGTCATCAAATCAATCTGAGCAACGGTTAGCGCAATAGTTTCATCACTTGGCGGATAGCTGAAGCAGGAGTATCCCTCGTCATCCACATGCGCTGTGGGCTCACCATCAGTGACAACCATCACTACTCGCTGCGCACCGTGGTGCTTGTCGAGGAAACGACCTGCAAGCATCAAAGCGTGATGCAAATTCGTACCTTGAATGTAACTAGCTTCCAGATTAGGAAGTTCATGCGGCTTAACAACTTGAGCAATATTGGCAAAGGAAATGATTTCTAAGGCATCAAGCGGATAAGCACTTTGCGCAAGAGAGTGCAGAGCTAGGGCCATAGTTTTGGCAGGTCGCCAAGTATCGCTCATGACCATAGAAAATGACTGATCGATGAGCAGCGCAACTGCTGCTCTGGTGCGAGTCTCTGTCTCGTGAACTTCGAAATCTTCCGCCGAAAGAGTGAGCTTCGAAGAACCGCTTATGATTTTTCTATTCACCGCATTGCGCACAGTTGTGACTACATCAATTGGCTGTTCATCACCAAATTGCCATTGACGAGTCATTCCGGTGATCTCGCCCGAGGCACCTGAGCGATGGATGCTGTGATCACCGCGTTTGGAGGCATCAAGGGAAGAAAAGACTTCTTTAAGTGCAGTTCGACCAATTCGGCGAACAGCTTTAGGTGTCAACTCAAGCCTATCTCCATCGCGTTGGAGATAACCTTCATCCTCGAGTTGCTTTTGTATCTCACGCATCGCACGAAGATCATCGGCAGCCTGGCGTCCCAGCGCCCTAGCAACTGCGGCCTCATCGATATTGTCGAGGTTAGCGCGCGCATCGCTATCTGAAAGTTGATCCATTAGAGATTCAAGGTCGGCTAGTTCAGCTAGAGCCTGTGTTGCATCTGGAAGGCCTAGCGGTTCATCACCACTCATCTGCTGCTGACCTGTCCATGAGAACTCAGGCCTCATCGTCTGTAAATTCTCTTGCAGCCTAGACATTTCATCTTGCAGTCCCATGTCTGAAAGCGCCTGCGCCATGGCCTCAGCTAATTCAGCGCGTTGCTCTGGACTCAGCGACTGCATCATTCGTTGCATCGCTGCGGCCTGACGGGCTAGCTCGTCAATAAATTCTGGCAAAGTTTCTGGCGCATCCGGGAAAAACTCACTGTGCTTTTCTTTGAAGTCTTCGTAATCTTGCGAGGCGTCTTCGCCTTGACGATGTTTTTCAAGCATCGCGTTCAGGTCCTGCATCATCTCTTTCATCGCCGCTTTGGATTCAGGAGTGTTGAGTTGCTGCATGCCTTGCGTCATGTTCTTAAACTGCTGATCTAACACATCGCGCTGTAGACGATCTTTCAACTGATCGAAAGATCGCTGTGCCTCTGGCGACTGCCAGTCGTAGTCGGCTAGTTGCTGAACCGCGCGACCAACTTCGTCGGGAACGGTGTCAAGCATCGCTTCGCGGAAGCGAGCATCATCGGATGGATCTGGGAAAAGTGCTGTGCGTTCTTGGGTGAGAGCATCGTCTAGTAGTTGACGCAGATCAGTAAGCAGGCCATCCATCCGGCCTGATTTTTCTATTTCTTTACGACGCTGTTGAGCCTTGCGAAACATCTCTCGCAGACCATCACGATCTTTTACCCCATCGCGAAACATGTCACGAAAAGCATCATTGAGTGACTGGCCATCGAGCAGTCTTCGACCGATCTCGTCTACTCCACCGCCTGCATCGGTTGGCGCAGAGAGCGGGTCAGGTCCATCATGGAAGGAACCGTAGGTAAACCGACTCATGAAGCCCCGTAACGAATAACCCCATCCACGGCGTCCTTATCAATGCGACGAGTGAGCCAGAGGCCTTCGATTGCGAACTCAACACATGAAGCAGCAAGACCGGGCGACTCAGCAAGTTCAGGCTCAATCGCCTCCATCAACTTGCCTAACCCATCAAACTGACCCAGCTCACCAAGGAGTGCATCACCCGCTGTTTCATCGCCGGTTTGCAAAGTGTTTCCGGCATCAAACCATTCCACTAAAGACGTAAGTACCGGGCGAATGTCGTTACCGCCAAGACAATGGCGCCAAGTTTCAGCAGTTGCTTTGCGAGCCAAGTGAATCAACAACTCTTGCTCGCGGCCTTCTTCGCTGACGTCAAACTCGACTTTGCCTCGAAGCGTTGGCACAACACCCATGAGGTCTCCGACTCGAGCAACGGGTTCCTTCTCGCCGGTAATTGCAGATCGACGAAGAGCTGCTCCAGAAAGAGCTTCCGTACAAGCAATCGCAAAACGAGCCGAGACACCACTTCGCTGGTCGATCGATGATGAACTTCGCACTTCGGTTGTGAAGCGAGCAACAATGTCGAGCAAGTGATCTGGCACAACAGCTTGAATGTTTGCTTCCTGGCGAATCAAGTCAACTTCATCATCAAGATCAAGTGGGTAGTGCGTGCGAATCTCGGCGCCGAAACGGTCTTTTAGCGGAGTAATGATTCGCCCACGGTTTGTATAGTCTTCAGGATTTGCGCTTGCCACAACCAAAAGATCCAGAGGCAACCGCAAGTTGTAGCCACGTACCTGGATATCTCGTTCTTCCAACACATTCAACAAAGCAACCTGAATACGTTCGGCAAGATCTGGCAGTTCGTTCATTGCAAAAATTCCGCGGTTTGTACGTGGAACCAGTCCGTAGTGAATAGTTTCAGGATCACCAAGACTTCGGCCTTCTGCAATCTTCACTGGATCGACATCTCCGATGAGGTCTGCAACTGAGGTATCTGGTGTTGCTAACTTCTCACCAAATCGCTGGCTGCGATGGCGCCAAGATACTGGGAGATCATCACCAAGTTCTGCGAGCCGGCGGCGGCAACCAGCACAAATAGGCTCAAGCGGATCATCATTAATCTCACAGCCTTCAACGACCGGAATCCACTCATCGAGTAACTGGGTTAAGGTGCGAATCAATCGAGTTTTACCTTGTCCACGCTCACCCAGAAGCACCAGATCGTGCCCAGCAAGAATTGATCGCTCAACCTGCGGAATCACAGTGTCTTGGAAGCCGACGATGCCCGGCAGGCTTGGCTCACCCGCGCGAAGGCGCGACAAAAGATTCGCTTGCATCTCTTGCTTGACGGTGCGCGATTGAAAGCCAGAGGCCACCAACGCACCCAAGGCGCGTGGAAGATCGGCAGGGACATTGGGAGCAAAGTTAGTCACCTGCTGACCGTACGTTGGTTGAGGGGATTTCGCCACATATTCAGGCGGATTATTCGAGTAATTACGCTCACAGGTAAGGCTGAGTCACACCGCACTCATGCGGACACAGTCGCCGCACCAGCCATGAACCCTCAAGGCTTTCACAAATTATTACTCGTCCGAAATAATGACCTGTTTCGCTATTGGTCATCCTGGTCGTCCTGAGATGTGCGCTGAGTCTTTGCTTCTTGTGGAGTCAACGCCGTACCCCCAAGGCGCGCAGGCAACCACCACAGTTCTTCACCTTGCACCCTCGGATAACGAGCAATAGTTTCGTCAAGCATTACACCCATAACATCGCGCAAATGTCCGGTCTCTAGATGAGCATCCGCACGCTTGTCAATCATGATCGGCGCACCTACCGTGATGGCTATCGTTTTTCCACGAGAAAAATCTCTGTGCCCGTAGCCAAGAATCCTCTGCCCACCAAAAACCACCATCGGAATAATTGGTACTTGCGCCATTGCGGCCATTCGTACGGCCCCGCTCTTGAAAGAGATCAGTTCAAAAGATCTGCTCATTGTGCCTTCGGGAAAAACTCCAAGGAGTTCTCCCTCTTTAAGTGCCCGTACACCCTGCCTAAAGGCCTCTGATCCTGCATCGCGATTCACCGAGATGTGGTGCATGCCGCGCATCAAAGGACCAGCAACCGGGTGATTGAAGATGCCTTCTTTTGCCATAAACCGAACGAGTCGATGACCGGCTCGATCTGGTGGAAGCCCTGCGAAGGCATAGTCCAAGAAGCTCGTGTGGTTGATCGCCAGGACTGCACCACCAGTCAGTGGAAGATATTCCTGACCAACGATGTCAAATTTCAGGCCTAAAACTTTAAACAGACCCTTGGTTGTTGAAACCAAAGGTCGATACACGCGATCTGCCATGGGATAAGGCTAACGAACACAAGATTGGGAACTCAGCACCCATCAAAGATGCCACAAAGCCCGCGCGTCAATGACAGACTGAATGCATGAGCAATAAGAAAGGAACCAACAATGTGGCGTAACCGAATCGTGGTGGGCTATGACGGCAGCCAATCTTCAACAAGCGCTGCAGCTTGGGCAGCCCGTGAAGCGGCTTCACGAGGGATGGGACTCTCGATCATCAACGCCATGTCGCCACCAGTAAGCGGCGGCGCTTGGGGTCCAGGGATGCAGGTAGGCATTGAAACTCTGGAAAAGATCCGGGAAAGTGCTCAAAGTGCCCTCGATGAATTCGCCGCAACGTTGGGCGTTCAAGACTTTCAAACTCATGCAGATATTGGCTCACCAACAGGCTTACTGCTTGCCGCATCAGAAACAGCCGAGCTCATTGTTGTGGGATCACGAGGGCATGGCGGCTTCAAGGAACTGCTGCTTGGTTCAGTAAGCCAACAACTTGTCGCTCACGCCGACTGCCCGGTCGTAGTTGTTCGTGATGGGTCTGAGTCAACAAAAGATTCAGTTGTTGTCGGCGTTGACGGAAGCAAGGCCTCAAACGTAGCTATTGATTTTGCGTTCGCCTATGCGAGCCGTCATAAACTGAAAGTGCTTGCCATTCATGCTTGGGATGTGCCCTCCTTTGACCTCATCGTGATGCCAAATACGCCAGTGCCCGTCGAAATGAATAATGCAACCGACTCTGAGGTTCGTCTTACTGCGGAATTACTCGCTGGTTTTGAAGCGACCTACCCAGATGTGACTTTGGAAACTCGGGTCATTCGTGGCACTCCGGTCAATGCAATTTTGGGTGCCCAGTCTGAAGCAGCGCTCATCGTGGTCGGAACCCGCGGACACGGCTCCGTGGTTAGCGCAGTGCTTGGTTCTGTCAGCCATGGGGTCCTGCATCAAGCAAAAATCCCTGTTGCAGTTGTGACCCAGGAAGCGCAGCGCGGCAACGCCTGATCTGTCTCCAGTAACCTGTAACCATGGCTAACTCTGATCGACTTGTTTGGATCGACTGCGAGATGACAGGTTTGTATCCCGACAGGGATGAACTTGTAGAAATCGCCGCCATCGTTACCGATGGTGAGCTGAATGAACTTGATGCTGGAATTAGTCTGGTTATCAAATGTAATGACGCTGCACTTGCCCAAATGGATGACTTCGTCGTAAATATGCACACCGAGTCAGGGCTGATCAACGAGATTGCACTGGGAATCACCTTGGCTGACGCCGAAGCCCAAGTGCTCGAATATGTAAAGAAGCATGTGCCAGAACCAAGGAAAGCACCACTGGCTGGCTCGAGCGTCTACACCGACCGCGGTTTCCTCACGAAATACATGCCAACACTGGATGACCATTTGCACTACCGCCTCGTGGATGTTTCAAGCATCAAGGAATTGGTTCGGCGCTGGTACCCGCGTACGTATTTCGCCCTTCCAGAAAAAAGCGGAAATCACCGGGCGCTCGGTGACATTCGTGAGTCAATCGCCGAGCTTCGTTATTACCGAGATGCCGTTTTCGTCGCTGCACCAGGACCTGACTCGACGATCGCTAAGGAGCTTGGGATTCGACATGTAGTCGACCATGGGCGAGCTGAATAAAGTTCGGATGAGCCCAAATTCTTCGGACCCCAGCATCCGCTAGTATTCAGTCTCCGCGCAAGCGGGTGAGGGTCGCGTAAGTGGTCTTCATGGTGGGTATAGCTCAGCTGGTAGAGCACCTGGTTGTGGTCCAGGACGTCGCGGGTTCAAGTCCCGTTACTCACCCCAATTTCGTCCATTTATTGGCCGAGCTGCAATGAATGGACCCGGCATCCTTTGCGCCGCACCACATACCTGAAAATTACATGAGCTCAGTCCTGAGAATAAGGACTACACATCTAGGTTAGACACGATCGTCGCATGCGACTCAAATGCTCGAACTAAGTGCACAACTTCACCTGCAACAAGCCGCAGTCCTTCTTGTGCGCCTTCGACACCTGTGCCGTTTTCTGTTGATGATGTATTAACTATGCAGCCATACGGTGTTGGCCATCCACGTAGCGAGTGCACGACGATTCGCAGTGTTGCCAGGGTGTTCACAGCTGCTTGGTAGCCCTTGGCTACGGCGATGCTGCCAACAGGAATACCAGAGAAGTAGGCCCGTTCATCTTGAGCCAGGTCTTCGGCATAGTCCAAGGCGTTCTTCAACATTCCAGAAATTGAACCGTGATACGAGGCAGCAGAGATAATAATTCCTGACGCCTCTCGCATCGCAGCAACGAGTGCCAAAGCATCTGGAGTTCTTTCGGGACTTACTGGGTCATACATTGGCAAGTTCTTGAGCAGATCACCTGAAATCATTCGGACTTGCGCACCTTGAGCCTCAACTTCGTCCAAGGCCAATCGAAGCGCAGCGTCACTGGATGAGTTCGGATTTGTCGTTCCCCCAATGCCAACAATCAGCATCTAGTTCCTGACCTTGCGAAGCGTATGAACATCAGTGTGAGCAAACGGCTCATCAAACTCATTCATGTTCAACATTGTCACTTGGTCATAGCTGAAACTGTCTTCACCAACAGTGATCGTCACTTCATAACTGCGACTACTTGCATTTGCCGCAAGGTACGTGTTTTCACCAATTGCATACTGTTCATGACCAATTGCGGCGGTCATGGTCCAACTCTTAGAGTCAGCCGTAGTAATGCCACCAGCCAAAACAGTAATTCCACGTGGAACAACAAAGCCTTTCATCACTTCGCCCGTTGCAGCATCCCAAAGCCAGTAACCAACCTCGGTATGAAAAGGGTTCTCTTCGTCATCACGCCACATTGCTGACTTGTAATCCAGCCCATACAGCAACTGTGACCCGTTCTCGACCGGCCCAAACGGCTTCATCGTGCAAACTTCACGGTACGAAGTATCAAACACCACGTTCTTACTGTGCTTGAAGGCCCGGTCAGTACCGCCTTC
>CANJCG010000025.1 GCA_947472655.1 Actinomycetota bacterium | reverse complement strand
TGTCAGCTCTGCTGTTTTCGCCTGGCTTAAAAGTGAACTACTCGGCCTTGAAGATCCACATTGGAATGCGGCTGCTCACGCCATCGAGGGCACTGAACCAAATATTCTTGCGCCGTAACTGTTACTGCAAGAGGTAGGCCGGTTGTACTGTCTCGCAAAAATCTTGACTCACAAATAAGGGCGGGTCACCTGGATTCACGAACGACCATTTCTTGACCTAAGCCGGCCACGAGCCGACCTTGCTGATCGTAGATGTGACCGATGTAATGGCCTCGGCCATGTGCCATGGATTGCGGATGCCAATCCATGAGGTTCCACTCGTTCATATTAACGGGCCTGTAGAACCACATCGCATGATCCAAACTCGCGACGCGTGGGTTCTTAGGAAACTCGTCGAACTCGACAAGTCCGGTGTAAAAATCAGAAACATAGGTAAGTACACAAGCGTGTAGATGCGGATCGTCAGGCAATGGAGTTACGGATCTGGTCCAAGTGCGATGCGGCATGTCGTGGTCGGGGTTAGGTGCCGCATTGCGCAACTGAATGTCTTGGGAGCCGCGTGGGACACCTTGCACGATTGATTCTTCGGGGCTCAACACCACAGGCATTGATACTGCCTGCACGTCTGGACCATCTTCGAGTTGATGGAACGAAACCGACATGTTAAAAATCACCTCGCCGTTTTGAACAGCAACAATGCGTCGAGCGGCATATGAACGACCATCGCGGTCACGGAAAACCTGCAATTCGATTGGAAGGGAACTGCGTCCTGCGCGTAGGAAATATGCATGAAGAGAATGAGGAACTTGATTCGGCTGTACCGTTTTGCAGGCCGCGAGTAGTGATTGCGCTGCAACTTGGCCACCGTAAAGACCTGCAAAATCTGGATCGATAACTCGTGTCATGAAGTTATCTTCATTGATGCGATCGATAGTCAAGACGTCAAGGATGCTGGCCATTTTCACAACCTTACGCGTGTGAGTGCCAACCCAACAAACGCGTGGGCTTCAACACAGTAGAAGTTTGCGTGCGAACAAAATGAAACGGCCGGTGAAAAAATCCACCGGCCGTTTCAGTATTTTCCTAGAAGCGCTGGGCTCCATCAAGACGGATGGTGTAGCCGTTGAGGAAGTCGTTTTCACAGATCTGCATTGCGAGCTGTGCGTATTCATCAGGGCGACCCATACGCTTTGGGTTTGGGATAAGTGCGCCGAAACGCTCGTTGAGTGCTTCGGCTGATGCATCGCCGTAGGCATAGGTGTGGAAGGTGCCGGGTGCGATAGTCATGACTCGGATACCTGCAGGGCCAAGATCGCGAGCTGCAGTAAGTGTCATGCCGATAACGCCGCCCTTGGCTGCTGAGTATGCAACCTGACCGACCTGGCCTTCAAAACCAGCGATTGAAGCGGTACCAATGCAAACTCCGCGCTGGTTGTCAGCAAGGGGCTCGTTTTGGCTCATGACTGCTGCTGCGCGAGAAAGCACAGTGAAGTGACCGATCAGGTAAATCTCAACCGTGAAACGAAAAGACTCGAGTGCAATCGGAACACCATGGCGATCCACCATGCGAACCGCGCCTCCGCCTGGGCCACCCATGCCACCATGGACTGCAACGGCGACACGAAGAGGAGCCATGTCCTGGGCCGCGTTCACGGCTTCAATCACAGCTTGCTCATCGGTGATGTCAGTGCGCACATACTGCACAGCTGAGCCAAGCTCCTTGGCAAGCGCAGTGGCCCGCTCGTCGTGGAGATCAGCGATGACGACCTTTGTTCCGGCAGCTACTAAACGTCGAACGGTTGCCTCGCCGAAGCCGCCGGCTCCGCCAGTGACGATGGCTGATGCGCCTTTGAGTTCCATAGTTCCTCCTGTTGATCTTTATGAGTCATGTATTGAATGGGCAAATTATGGCTGGAGATTAGCTTGCTGGGGGTGGAACATCACAAAAGTGACCGACCCAATATCAGCGCCGGTCACTTTTGTGTTGCTCGTGCCTAGAAGCGCTGGGCTCCATCAAGACGAATGGTGTAGCCGTTGAGGAAGTCGTTTTCACAGATCTGCAATGCCAGCTGTGCATACTCATCAGCGCGACCCATGCGCTTTGGGTTTGGAATGAGCTGAGCAAAGCGCTCATTGAGCTGCTCAAGTGGAACATCGCCATAGGCATAGGTGTGGAAGGTGCCTGGAGCAATAGTCATCATGCGGATGCCTGCTGGGCCAAGATCGCGAGCTGCCGTCAAGGTCATACCGATAATGCCGCCCTTGGCCGCTGAGTAATCAGACTGACCGACCTGGCCTTCAAAACCAGCAATTGAAGCGGTACCAATGCAAACTCCGCGCTGGTTGTCAGCAAGGGGCTCGTTTTGGCTCATGACTGATGCTGCGCGAGAGAGCACTGTGAAGTTACCTACGAGGAAAACTTCGACCGTACGGCGGAAAGTCTCTACTGGGTAGGTCTCGCCATTACGGCCGACGAAGCGCTTACCAGCTGCTGGACCACCATGCACGGCCACTGCTACGCGAAGTGGCGCCATATCTTGGGCCGCATTGATAGCTTCGATTACATTTTGCTCATCGGTGACGTCGGTGCGGACGTACTGAATACTGGAACCGAGTTCCTTGACTAGGGCGGTTGCCCGCTCATCGTGCAGATCTGCGATCACGACTTTGACACCCTTGTCGACAAGGCGACGAACTGTTGCCTCGCCGAAGCCGCCTGCGCCGCCGGTCACAATGGCTGATGAACCCTTGAGTTCCATTTTTCCTCCTGAAAAGTGTCAATTTGGTCCGTGAAATCAAGGACCGGTCTGTGGCACAACGACGTGTTCGCTGATGCCGAAGGCGAACTTTAGCGAATTATCTACCGCATTTACATCTATGGCCTTATTATTACTACAGTTAGAGGTCCTAAGAGAGCCCGCCATTCGGCGGGAAGCTCGTGGAACCGGTCCGTTGGCGTTAATTTTGACGCCTTGTCATAGTGAGGTAATCATGACTGAAGCTGTCATCGTCAGCGCTGTACGCACCCCTATTGGTACCGCACGTAAGGGTACTTTGAGTGAGACCTCAGCCGAGGATCTCGCCACATTCATTATCGGAGCAGCAATCAACGCCGCCGGCATCGATGGCGGAGATGTTGATGACGTCATTCTTGGCGAAGCCGGCTATGGAGGCGGAGATTTGGCACGTTATGCAGCCGTTGCCAATGGACTCCAAGGAGTTGCAGGCCAGGCCGTTAATCGTCATTGCGCTTCTAGCCTTGCCGCAGTCGGAAGCGCCGCGGCATCAATTATTGCGGGCATGGAAGATGTGGTTATTGCCGGTGGCGTGCAGGCTTCCTCAGCTGGTCCTCGCACTGTCTTTCGAGTTCTTGGCACGGAAGACGAGTTTGAAACTCGTATGGCTCCAACATTTCCACACCGTGAAGACGCCACCGACGATGTCACTCTTTCAGTGGGCTGGAACGTTGCCCAACACGCTGGTCTGAGTCGAGATGATATGGACAAGTGGGCCTGGCGTTCGCATATGCGCGCGGCTAAAGCCATCGAAGACGGCAAGTTCCTTGATGAGATTCGTCCAATCACGGTGAAGACCAAAGACGGTTCAACAGTTGAATTTTCAGTGGATGAGCACCCGCGCGGTAGCTCAACTATGGAGAAGATGTCAACATTGAAGCCGCTTCACCCGGAGATTGAGAATTTTTCAATCACGGCAGGTAACTCATCAGGTGTCAATGACGCAGCTTCTGCCGTTGTCGTTGTAAGTGACAAATATGCAAAAGAACACAAACTAGTTCCGCTTGCCACGGTTAAAGCCTGGGCCGCTGCCGGCGTTGACCCGAAATACACAGGGATGGGCGCGCTAGCGGCAGCTGAAAAGGTATTGGAGCGCGCTGGTCTCAAGGTTGCAGACATTGACCTCTGGGAGATCAACGAAGCCTTCGCTTCAGTTCCCGTCGCCGCATGTAAGTTGATGGGCATCGACGAAGAAATCGTCAACGTTTATGGCAGTGGCTGTTCGTTGGGTCACCCTGTTGCGGCATCCGGCACCCGCCAGATCGCAACCTTGATTCATGAGCTGCGTCGTCGCGGTGGTGGCATTGGACTTTCCACCATGTGCGCTGGTGGCGGCCAAGGTGGAGCAGTCATCATCGAGGTTCCAGCGCCGTAGTTCTTTAGCCGAATGGCCCCGTCGGTTGTCGAATTGTGCAACCAATTGAACGGGGCCATTCAGCTGCACTAGCGTCAAAAAAGTAATGAGTAAACCAAAGGACAAGGCGTGACCGTAGTTCGCGCATTCAAGGAGACAAGTTCGTGTCAGTGAACAAAATGGCTGTTGTCGGTTGTGGCACTATGGGTAGCGGAATTATTCAGGTTGCGGCACAGACCGGAATTGAAGTCGTTGGCATTGAAACCAATGAAGCCGCGGCAGAGCGAGCACTTAATCGCATTAATGCTGGCCTTGATGCAACGCTCAAGCGCGGCAAAATTACTGAAGAGCAAGCAGCAAAGGCCCGTGAGGTTTTCAGCATCACGACTGATCTTGGCGCAGTCGCAAGTTCAGACATTGTGGTTGAGGCGGTGTTCGAAGATGTCGCACTCAAGAACGACATTCTCGGCCGCATTGACAAGCTCGTTGGACCAAATACATTCATTGCGTCAAACACATCGACGATTCCATTGGTGATTTTGGCTGCAGCTACTACTCGCCCAGAGCGCGTCGTTGGATTGCATTTCTTCAATCCAGTACCAGCGATGAAATTGGTTGAGGTCATCAAGACTCCGGTGACATCTGAAGCAGACGTGACAGCGATGGTTGAGCTTGCTCAGCGCATGGGTAAGAGCCCGGTTGTGGTGAACGACGTGCCAGGTTTTGTTGGCAACTTATTGATCACGCCGTACCTCAATGACGCAATCCGCGCACTCGAACGTGGCGTTGCGCCGATGGAGTCAATCGATGAAGTCATGATGCTCGGGTTCAACCACCCAATGGGCCCATTTAGACTCGCAGACCTCATTGGCTTGGATATCGTTCACGACATGGGCGCTTCGATTTACGAAGAGACCCGAGATCCAAAGTATTTCCCACCGATCATGCTCAAGCAGTATGTGCGTTTGGGATGGCTTGGTCGCAAGACTGGGCGCGGTTTTTACCACTACGACGTTTAATCATCACTCACACGGAGGTTATCCATGGCAAGCACTCTGCTCATCGCGTTCTCAAGCCCTACGTCAAAAGAAGACGCTACGGCTTTCTCGAAGTGGTACACCGAAACGCATATCCCTGAAGTTCGCGCTGCGATCCCGTCAATTAGTAAGGTCACTCGCTGGGAACTCACAGATCCAGCAACGGGTGCCAAACTCAACCGCTTCGCAGCAATTTACGAAATTGAAGAAGCCGACGTCGCTGCTGCTGCTGCCGGGCTTTTCTCAGCGGCCGCTGGGTTTACCCAAACGGAATTCATGGATCGTGAAATCGATCCGCCAGTCTTGCATTGGGTAAGTAAGACTGGACCCGACGCCTAACACCTGCAATTCAATAATTTATACGTAAAATTCATATCGTTAAAAGAGAGTAGTAATGAAGCGCCAATACAAGACCACCGGTGATTTCGGCATCGGAAACATGATCCACGTGATTCACATGTCTGACGACGTCAACAAGCTCAACGAGTTTTACCATCGTGTGTTTGGTGCATATGGTTTCATGACCGTTGACGTTCCTAGTTACTTGCCACCAGAAGACCGTTGGGCATCTTTGCTCATGGTTGGAGATGTGTGCATTGAGACTATGGCACCAAATTTCCCAGTTGATGTGAATAAGCCAGTAGGTAAGTTCTATTCAAAGTTTGGTCAGCACCTCCACTCAGTTGGTTACAAGGTCGATGACCTTTCAGGGCTTGCTGACCGCTTGCTTGAAAAGGGTGTGTACATCGGCAAGCCAGGCGGCGGTAAAATTGACAAGCTGGATGATGAAACCGCCTATTTCTACCCAAGCCCACGCGACACTGCTGGCTTGATGGTTGAACTGTGCAAGACGGATATGCCAAATGATCCAAAGGATCATGATGAATACACCGAACTTATGCGGTTGTACGCACAGCACCCTATGACGATTGATCGCTTCTCCTACGTCACTCTCGGCGTTAAGGATCTTGATTCAGCTGTCGCGACCTATGTCGATGTCATGCAGGCTGTGCCAATTCAAGATGGCGTTGATGACGATATGCAGTGCAAGTACATGACAGTCCAGCTCGGCGATTGCTTGCTTCAGCTAGCTCAGCCACTCGAAATGGATTCTGATTTAGGACGCCATGTTGAGAAGTGGGGAAACTGCATCTACTCACTTCGCTGGCAGGTCACGAACCTTGATTCAGCTGAAGCATGGTTGAACAAGCAGGGTGTGCGCACCACTCGCCCACGCCCGAACCTCATCGCTTGCAATGTTGAAGACACCCTCAACGCACCGATGTTTTTCACTGATGAAGAAATTCCAGGAGATCCGTTCTCAAAGAACGCATAATTTTCTGATCTTTTTTGTTGTTTCGGCCCCGCGCCTTGGCGCGGGGCCTTAACTTTGGACCATCCCTTTCGCCAATTAGGCCGAAGCCCTATGAAGGAGAGACATGAGAAGGCAGTACAAGACCACCGGTGACTACGGCATCGGAAACATGATCCATTTTGTTCATATGACTGACGATGTAAATAAGTTGAACGATTTCTACGCCAGAGTTTTCGGTGGGTACCGTTACATGGGTATTGATGAACTCAATTACCTTCCACCCGAGGATCGCTGGGCATCTTTGGTAATGGTGGCTGACACCTGTATTGAAACGATGGCACCAAACTTTCCCATTGACGTAAACAAGCCAGTGGGAAAGTTTTACTCAAAGTTTGGCCAGCACCTGCATTCCGTTGGCTACAAGGTTGATGACCTGGCAGGGCTGGCTGATCGCCTCCTTGAAAAAGGTATCTACATTGGCGCCCCAGGCGGTGGAAAAATCGAAAAGCTAGATCCAGAAACTGTCTACTTCTACCCAAGCCCACGCGACACTGCCGGCTTGATGGTTGAACTATGCAAGATCGACATGCGCAATGATCCCAAGGATCAAGACACGTACACCGAATTGATGCGCTTGTATGAACAGCATCCAATGACGTTTGATCGCTTCTCCTACGTCACCCTTGGCGTAAAGGATCTTGACTCGGCTGTCGCGACCTATGTCGATGTCATGCAGGCTGTGCCAATTCAAGACGGTATTGACGATGACTTGCAGTGCAAGTACATGACTTTGCAACTTGGAGATTGCTTGCTACAGCTTGCTCAGCCACTCGAAATGGATTCCGATCTTGGACGACATGTCGAAAAGTGGGGCAACTGCATCTATTCATTACGCTGGAAGGTGCTGGATCTGAATTCAGCAGAATCTTGGTTAAACAAGCAAGGCGTTCGCACAACTCGCCTTCGCGAAAACCTCGTGTACTGCAACGTTGATGACACCCACGGTGCTCCGATGTTCTTTACAACGGAAGAAATTCCAGGCGATCCATTCGCTAAGTAATTCTGTGCTCACGATGAGCAACGAAGGTAATAAGAAGAAGGGCCAACAATTTTGTTGGCCCTTCTTCTTATTACCTTGAGAATTGTCAGTAACTGATTCCAGTGTTGATTGTGCGTTTCACTTCTTCACCACGTTGATTAGTCCATACGCTGACATGACGAGTCATCAGCATCAAGCCATTCTTCCCCGGGCGTTCACTCCATTGCCCCACACTCTTGACGTCCGTGATGACATCTCCAACGTGCATGCGCACGCCGTACTGACAGTCCATGCCACCGTTGAGTCCGACGATAAAATCCCATTTTGGGATTCCCAGCGCATCCTCATTGATGCCATGACGATAGATCACGCTGCCGTCATCTTCGGGCAGAAGCGATTCGTACTTCTGTGGCCCCCAAGCAAATGGGTCAAAATCTTCAGTGGCGTATTCCGCATCAATAAATTTTTGAGGTGGTTTCTCTGGCCAGTACACGGCGAGTGCCCACTTGCGGATGTCTGATGCAGTGATGGGATAACTCGTGGTTCGCGAACATTCACGACCAATTGCTGCGAGAACTTCGGGAACCATATAGGTGTCAGGCATTTCCGGCCTCCTTGTTTAGACTAATCGCTAAGAACTCGAATGGGTTACCGATCAAAAGAAGGTAACCCATTCGGATAACTTTCAATTGAATTATTTGCCCATTCGTACGGTCGCAGTGCCAGGAGCAAGCTTGATTCCATCTTGCTGATCAGTCCAGACCTCGAGAGTAACAACGTCACCCTCAACAGCAGTGACAACACCATGAGCAGTGATGGTTTGACCCTTCACGTTTGGGCTACGGAATTGAACTTCCATACTCAGAATCTCACCGGTCTCACCAATCCAACTACGAAGCATGTTGTGCAGGTAAGCCCACTGAAGGTTTCCCATGCCGAAAGCTCCACCGTTACCGGCTGCTTCACCCGCGGCATCATCCATATGAATCGGGACGAATTCATCGTTCACAGCCGCATAGCGGTTCCAGTTTGCAAATCCTGTTTCGCGAGTAAAGGTTGGCACCACATCGCCAATGTTTACAGTCATGTTCATTCCTCCTAGTACCGAATTAAGATGCCGGCGGTGCGCTTGACCATCTCACCGTTTTGATTTGTCCAAATTGAGATGCTGCGGCTGAAGAGCATGAGGCCTAATCGTCCTTTACGCTCTGAATATTCACCTACTGAGCTCTCACTTGTGATCACATCGCCTTCACGCATGCGAACGCCGTACTCAACAGAAAGCCCTCCGTTAAGCATGAACTTTAGTCCCGGACCTGGGATGCCAAGTGCAATCTCAGCGTTATCTGGATTGTTGGTTTCTAACTTTCCGGCGTTCTTGATAAAGGACTCATGGCTTGCCGCAAGCCATGCGAACGGGTTCAGATCTTCGGGGGCCACGAAACCACCGTAAATCGATTTCTCCGCAACTGCGGGGTCGGTAAATAGCGCAGGTGGCTGCTCTGGCCAGTAAACAGCCAAAGCCCATTTGCGAATATCGGAGTTAGTGATTGGGTAACTCGTTGTACGCCCTGTGACAGTACCTACAGCAGCCCGCATGGCCTCTGAGATGTTGCTCATGTTGTCCTTTCTTTAAGTTTTCCTTGGGTAATCTATCGTCAGTCGAGTTCTTCAATGAACGCTTTAAGCTGACGAACGTTTCGACACTCGAAAACTGCGCTGCAGTGCTCGGCATACTTATTGATGACAGAGTCACCCTCGCCCCAGCTCACTTCTCGTTCAGGGTTGAGCCAGAACACGCGATGAGCCCGCTTGGCCATGAACTCGACCATGTCTTCTGATGGTTGACGGTAATTAGAGCGGCCGTCACCAAGAATGATCACGATACTTCGACTGGTTATTTGCATTCCCCAGCGCTTAACGAAGTCGCGAAAGGCTGAACCGTAGTCGGAGCGGCCATCGAGAGAGAACCCTTTCTTTTCATCATCGATGCGCCCGGCTGCTTCGGCGATATTTTCCGAGGTCTGCATAATGTCAGTCACTTCATCAATGCCATCAATAAAGACAAAACTTCTTACACTGCGAAACTGCGACCGAATAGCAAAAGTTAATTGCAAGGTGAAGGTTGCAAAGGATGCAACAGAACCAGATATATCGGCGAGAACAATGAGTTCTGGTTTTGGTGGGTGCGGCTTCTTAAATGCAATGTCGACCGGAACACCGCCGGTGGACATTGAGTGTCGAACAGTGCCTCGAAAATCGATTGCACCACGACGTCCGTGTGAACGCTTCGCTGCAAGTTTTTGCGCGAGCTGCACAGGCAAGGGCGCAAGCGTCCATTCGAGCGCTTCAATTTCAGCGGTTGAACCGGTGAGAAAGTCAATGTCCTCAGGCAGTTTTGAGCGAAGTGAGCGCGCAACGGCACTCGCTCCGCGGTCGGCCACGAGCTGCACACGGACGGCTGCTTCGACTTTTTGTTGAAGCAATTCAACCTTGTGATCGGCGTCTGTCTCTGCCAGGCGCTGATGTAAATCAGCGCCGATCGCTTCTGGGTCGAGTCCTTCGCGTGCGATCAGCTGTTCTTTTACATCAGGTAGATCAAGAGCTCGTAGGACTCGGAAGACATAAAGATTTCCGGCCACCTGAGCACCCTGTTGAATTTTTGCTTTCCTATCAACGAATGCTTGTACGAGTGCGTTCATCATCAACTCATCGTTGCTGGCTGTGGCATCGATCAACATGTCACGCAGCTCGTCATCGTCTAATGCGTTGAGCATGTCGGCGATGCTGTTGGGGGTGCCTTCCTGACCTTCTTCGAACTCAACCTCGAAGGCCGCAAGGCCAGAAAAAAACAGATCAAAGACGGTGTTAAATGCAGAGATATGCTCGATGCGCTTCACCAAAGTCGCGCACAGAGCGGCTTTAACCTGTGATCTATTTCCGATATCGATTACTTTGAGCGCCTTGGCTGCATCGATGTGTTCTGTAGTAGAAACTGGAATACCAATCGTGCGAAGTTCGCGAACCAAACCCTCAACTGTGAGAAGCATGCTGCGCTCCCCACCAATTTCGCTTTATGCTCAACTCATGTCTATTCCGGTTGTGCTTGTTCATGGTCTTGGTTCGTCCTTCGCACACAACTGGGGGGTGAGCGGCTGGGATGACATTTTGATGTCGGAGGGCTTTGCTGTGATCGGCCACGAGTTGCCTGGCCATGGGGCTGCGGCCGAAGCACCCGGTGGAGAAACTGAAGCGGTGCAACGAGTTATTGACCTCGCTAGCGAGGTCGGCCCCGTGGACGCGATCGGATTTAGTGCAGGTGCGCGATTGGTTTTGCGAGCTGCTCTGGCCAAGCCAGGAGCCTTCAACAAGATCGTTTTGCTCGGCATTGGAGATGGCATGTGGGCGCACACGCTCAACACCGACACCTTCGAATTGGCAGATCTGGTTGTTCAACTTCTGGAAACTGCAGGAAACGATCGTGCTCGAGTTGAACGCTACGTCAAGGGTTTCACCGAGATGCCGCCCCTGAGTGAATTGTCCAAGGTAACCGTGCCTGCTTTGGTGGTCATTGGTGATCGCGACATGGTTGGTCCGGCCGATGCGATGACAGCGGCTCTTCCTGATGCTCGAATGGTGGTGCTGAAGGGCGTCGATCATTACGCCACCACTTCGAACTTTAAATGCCAAGACGAAGTTCTCCGGTTTTTGTCCGAAGAGTGATCGCTTAGCTCGTGAGTAACTCATGCGCCAGTGAGTTCCTCAGTTGCTTTTTCGATATCTGACTGATGCTTAAGCAACACAGACAGGTGCTCGACAACAATGTCAGTTGTGACATCGGTCTTGCCTTGAAGTAGTAAAACCCTTGCCCAGTCAATGGTTTCTGAGACTGATGGGCTCTTCTTCAAGTTTAAGTCACGAAGAGTGCGAACGATGCGAGCAATCTGTTCAGCGAGATTCTCAGAGATTCCAGGTACTGCAGTCAGGATGATTTCGCGTTCGCGCTCAACAGTGGGATAGCCAACATGCATGAAAAGGCAGCGACGCTTGAGCGCCTCAGAAAGGTCGCGGCTATTGTTTGAAGTGAGAACCACAAGCGGGTGCTGACGAGCATGAACGGTGCCAAGTTCAGGGATGGAAACCTGGAAGTCAGACAAAATCTCAAGTAGCAGCGCTTCCGTTTCGATATCAAGGCGATCGACTTCGTCGATGAGAAGCACGACATCGTCTTCGGCCTGAATTGCCTCTAGGAGCGGACGGTGAAGCAGGTATTCCTCGCCAAAGATGTCGTCTTCAATCGCATTCCAATCACCAGACTCTTCTTGACGTACGGCCTGAATACGGAGCAGCTGCTTGCGGTAGTCCCACTCGTAGAGCGCGCGAGACTCATCTAGACCTTCATAGCACTGCAGGCGGATAAGGCGGGCATTCAAGGAGCGAGCAATGGCCTTGGCCAGTTCGGTCTTACCTGTGCCCGCGGGACCCTCAGCGAGCAAAGGCTTACCGAGGAGGGCAGCCAGAGAAACGACCCCAGCAATATGGGGATCAGCGATATAGCCAGCTTCCGCGAGCTTTGTCTGTACCTCATCGATGTTTGGGAAAGCCGCCACAGCGGTCGCCATCACGGTAGGGGCGGGGTTAGGCGTGGCAGGCATGTAGCTCCTTCAGCGATGTGTCATGCGACAAACATCTCATACGGTTTATCCAAGATCGGTTGACAAGGCTTGCGCCGAGTGGTCATATACCCATCTAGGTCTAATAGGCAGATTTTTATCACCTTTTAGACCAGCCGTGTTCGCAATCAAGATGTTAGTGACCAATATCGCGGTCACTTCGGAGTTTGGGGAGTTCATGTCTGACCAGTTGGAGTCGGTAGAAGATTTCCGGATTCGCGCTCGCGCGTGGCTTTCGGGCAACATGCCAAAGCTTGATCCGGCCAAGGAATACAACACCAACCGTGTTGCAGACCGTGAGTGGGTTGAACACCGTGAGTTGCAAAAGAAGCTCTTTGCTGGCGGGTTTGCTGGTATTTGCTTCCCTAAGGAGTACGGCGGCCAGGGCTTAACCCCGGCACACCAGACAGCGTTCACGGAAGAGTCGGCCCCCTATGAGATGCCTCTTCGCCTCAACGTGCCATCTCTGTCAATCTGCTCGGGCATGTTGCTGGACATGGGCTCAGAAGAGCAAAAGCAGAAGTACCTTCGCGGAGCGATCTCAGGTGAAATGATCCTGTGCCAGTTCCTCTCAGAGCCAAGCGGTGGTTCTGACCTTGCTGGCCTGCTCACCCGCGCTCAGCGCGATGGTGACACCTACGTCATCAATGGTCAGAAGTGCTGGAGCACCTTTGCCTATGCCGCCGACTACGCCACCTGTCTTGTGCGCACGGATTGGGATGCACCAAAGCACCGTGGCTTGTCGATGATTATCGTGCCCGTTCATGACGATGCCAGCCACCTTCAGCGCGTTCGCATGTCTGACGGTTCCGATGAATTCTGTGAGGAGTTCTTCACAGATCTCGTCGTGCCAGCCGAAAACCTCGTTGGTGCCGAGAATGACGGCTGGACTGTAGGACAGCGTCAGTTGTTCTATGAACGCCAAGCCGTTGGTGGCGGATCACCGTATGTCAGTGGGCGCCAAGCAACGCGCGGTGGTTCTGAAGTGACCGTTGCAGACGTGGCTCGTGCTGTCGGCAAGGATCAAGATTCGGCCACTCGCGAGCTTGTGGGCTGGCAGACGGCTCTCGACACGGTTATGCATCAGGTGGTCAAGCGGATCACAATCGGTATGACCTCGGGCGAATATCCGGCAATGGCTAGTTCCATGATGCGCCTTTGCCATGCTGAGATTCCGCAGAACCGGATGGACATCATGCTCGATCTGGCAGGAGACGAGGCGGTGACATCCGCAGAACACGGCGATGGCTACCTCCGCAATGTTGGTATTCAGTATCTCATGCGTCAGGGTGCGAGCCTTGGTGGCGGATCCTCTGAAATGAGTCGCAACATGGTTTCTGAGCGCGTCTTGATGATGCCTCGCGAAATGGCCGCCGATCGCGATGTGCCATTCCGTGAAGTTCGCCGCGGACGCTAAGTCCCGCCCACAACGTCTTACTACCCACGAGCCCGCCAGGGCGAAGAAAGAATTGAGGAGTCATCATGGATCTTGAGTTAAGCGAAGATCAGAAGTTGTTCCGCAACACGACCGCGAAGTTTTTGGATAACGAGTCACCCATCGAAAAGGTGCGTGCACTCAACAAGGCAGGCGGTGGTTTCCCCGCAGAATTTTGGGCACAAGGTGCTGAGTTGGGCTGGGCAGCGCTTTTGGTTCCCGAAGAGCTTGGTGGCGGAAGCATCTCAGGCAATGGGTTTCAGGACTTAGCAATCGTGGCAGAAGAGTTCGGCCGTTTGGTTTCTCCCGGACCGCTTCTTCCAGTGAACACAGTGATCGCAGGATTAGTTGAAGGAGCCGAAAGCGGCCCCGACCATAGCGCCGAAATTGAAGGCTTGATGTCGGGTGAGTCTGTTGCGACTTGGGCTGTATATGAGCCAAAGGGACATTGGGATCCGTTGAACCCAACAACCACTGCGCGTAAGGAAGGCGATAACTACGTCATCTCGGGAGTGAAAGACAGAGTTGAAATTGGCAATGAAGCCGATTTCTTCTTTGTTACGGCGAAGACCGAAACTGGTGTCGCGAACTTCATCGTTCCGTCCGATCTTGGTAGCGTGGTAATCGAACCCGTCGCGGCATTGGATTTTGTTCGCCATTTCGCAACTGTGCGTTTTAACGAAGTCACTGTTCCGGCGTCTGCAATGGTCGGCACCCAGGAAACAGCACCAGCGATCATCGAACGGATGTTCCAGGTCGTTGTTGCTTTGCAGTGTGCAGAAATGAACGGACTAATTAACCGTGTCTTTGAATTCACTGTGCAGTGGGCATTCGACCGTTACTCATTTGGTCGACCGCTTGCTTCCTATCAGGCGCTCAAGCATCGTTTTTCTGACATGCGTACGTGGATTGAATGCTGCAATGCAACTGCCGATGAGGCAGTCAAGGCAGTCAACAATCGTGCTGAAAATTCAGCCCGCCTCGTGAGTGTGGCCAAGGCTTATATCGGCACAAAGGCAGTGCAGATTATTCAAGACTGTATTCAGATGCATGGTGGACTTGGTGTGACATGGGAGCACGACTGCCATTTGTATCTACGGCGCGCCACGACAGATCGTCAGTTGTTCGGCACTCCAGCTGACCACAAGCGTCGTATTGCAGACCTCATCGGTCTGTAAGGATTCTTGCGAAGTCGAGCTCTTGTATTGAGAAGGCCTGCATGTGGTGTAAACCAGATGCAGGCCTTCTGCTTTGTAAAGACTCAGAAAATCGCGACTCGAACGGCTTAGAATAAAAAAAGATGAGTCGTATACAAGAAGAGCTGTGAGTCGACTGGAGCAAAGTAATGGACACTTCGCTAGTAACACTGGTTTCTGCTGATGCGCATGTAAATGAGCCGCGCAACCTGTGGTGGGACAGTTTGCCTTCGAACATGCGAGACAGTGCACCTGCGCGGATTAGGCCGAGCGCAGAGGGCGCATGGGAAATGAAGAGTCATGATGCGACCACTCTTACTCAGGCTCAGAAGGATCTGCAAGAAGAACGCGAGCGGAACGAAGCAAATAATCTTGATTACCGACTAAATGTGATGCGCGAAGATGGAATTTCAGCTGAATGTGTGTTTCCAACAATTGGGCTTTACCTGTGGGAACTAGAGGATGCTGATTTAGGCGAAGCGTGCTGTGAGATTTACAACGATTGGATATTTGACACACTCGAGTCGAAGTCAAAAAGGCATAGTTGCGCCGGCTTAATCCCGACGTGGAACATGGATGCGGCTGTTCGTGAAGTGCGTCGGATTGAATCAATGGGTCTTGGCTCGATCATGCTGCCACTTAGAGGTGTTCCGCATGAATACAACAGTCCGAAATGGGAACCGTTGTGGTCAGCAGTTGAAGAAGCAGGGCTGCCTGTAGTCATGCACCAGGGCAGCGGTCATGACATGCTGTTTTACAGAGGGCCAGGTGCAGCAGTCGCAAATCTTCTGGCCACACAGTCGATGGCGCCTCGCACAGCTGGACTTCTTGCCACTTCTGGTGCATTGGAGCGCCATCCTGGTTTGCATGTGGTGTTTGTTGAAACAAACGGCGCCTGGCTCGCCTGGGCGATGGACACCCTTGATTCGTACTACGACGCTTTTCTCGCGATCCCTGGCTGGGTTCGACCTGAATTAAAAGAAAAGCCCAGTCATTATCTGGCCAATCAAGTGCACTGCACCTTTCAATGGGATCCCACTGGAATTAGAAATATTGAACGCACAGGTGTGCGGGCATTGCTATGGGGATCGGACTATCCGCATAGTGAGGGCACGTATCCAAATAGTCGCAGTGTGGTCCAAGAATTATGCGCGGGTATGGCTGATTCCGACGCGCAGGCCATTCTTGGCGGTACCGCAACCGAGTTGTTCAATTTTGATCCTGAACTGGTTGCCACACCGATCCTCAGCGTCTGAACTGGTTTCCGGACGCTACTTCAAGTGGCTGCGTAAGCCGTCGAGAATCGTGTTCAGTCCAAAGTTAAAGTCTGTCCAAGTGGAATATGTTGAGTTCCAGTAATCATGTGTGGCGCGCAATGATGGGTAAGAAGAGTCAATCTTTTCTTCGGTAGCAGTATCTGTGTCTAGGAACATTTTACGGTTTGGATCAAAACCACCGAGTTCAGCAAGGCGAACTTTTTGGACCGTGCCACTGGTGTACACCGACATGGCTTGATATGCGCGAGCGGCTACTTCAGGGGTGAAGCCAGCATCTAGCAGGATCGCAACCTCTTTGCTTAACCGATCCATGAAGATGGTGTTATCGGCCCCGAGCATCGACACATGGGTGCGCATGATCAAAAAGTCGCAGATCACGTCGTGAGTGAGGAAAATCCTGCGCATGTCATTGAAGTAGAGACGAAAATGTTCGTCCCAAGCCAGGCCCTCATGATCGGGGAGTAGTGAGAGGTAGTCGTTGGCGACCTGGTTCAGCATCGTGCGGAGAAGCTCTTCCTTGGAGTGGAAATACCAGTACAGGCTGGTAACCCCAACTCCTAGCCGTTTAGCTAATTTCGGCATGCTGAGGTCTTCCACAGACTCGTCTTTGCACAGATAAAAAGCTTCAGTAAGAATGATTTCTGGGTTGAGCGA
>CANJCG010000024.1 GCA_947472655.1 Actinomycetota bacterium | reverse complement strand
GAAAATTAGCGCTCGCGCTGTGAATGTCCACCCTGCGGTTGCTTTTGCTTCCGTGATGTTGGGAGCCGCGCTCTTTGGAGTTGCCGGCGCGCTTCTTGCAGTTCCAGTGTCTGCAATGTTCATTGCGATCGGTGAAGCCAATAGTGCTCGGCACACGGTTCGACCAGATGTAGTGGCCACTCTCGAAGATGAAGCGAGTTAGATCTCGAAAGATTTTTTGTTCATCCGTATAGCCCATTTAGCACCGTAAAGCCCCGCACCAACTGCTGCTGCTGCTCCAACTCCTAGGGCCCATCTTGGTCCAGCAGTTTCAGCTACCCAGCCAACGATTGGCGCGCCCACCGGCGTGCTACCAATGAATGCAACAGTCCACAACGACATAACACGCCCCCGCATATGCGGTTCAGTATGCAGCTGCATTGCACTGTTGCCTGCAGTGGTAAACCAAATACTTGCAGCGCCAACAGGGATAAGTGCGACACAGCTCCACAGCACATTTGGCATAACAGCAGACAACAACACTGCGAAGCCAAAAACAATCGAGGCAGCAGCAATGGCCTTGACACCACTGGAATGACGCGTGGCACTGATTAAACCGCCGATAACAGCGCCCACGCCCATCGCAGCAGATAACCAACCCAGGCTTTGAGCCCCGCTTTGGAAGGTCTCTGCCGCCAAAGCTGGCAGGACCACGTTGAATTCGTAGGTGAGCGTTCCAACAACCGCCATCATGATGAGCGGAACACGCAATTCTGGATTCTTCCAGACATATTTCATGCCTTCACGCAACTGTCCCGGCGCACGTTCTATTGGTTCAACAGTTATGAGTTCACTCGTTTTCATTAATCCATAAGCAGCGATAACTCCGATAAAACTTGCTGCGTTCGCGGCGAAACACCAACCGAGGCCAATGGTGGCAATGAGGATCCCCGAGAGTGCTGGGCCAATGACGCGGGCACCGTTAACAACCACGGAGTTCAAACTCACGGCATTTCGAACTAATTCAACGGGAACCATCTCGCGAACAAAAGCCGCCCTCGCTGGCATATCAAACACATATATGAATCCAAGAAACAACGAAAGAACCAAGACATAAAAAATATTTGCGCTATCTGTCAGCACCAATATTGCTAGAAGCCCTGCCTGGATTCCGGCGAGTGCTTGAGTCACAATCAGTAGATTTCGCTTATTCACTCGATCAACGATCACCCCGCCGTATGGACCAAAAACTAAAACCGGCAAGAACTGCAGCGCCACTGCAAGACCAATGGATGCAGGTGAACCTGTAATCTCAAGAATCAGCCATGCAATTGCTACGGATTGAATCCAGGTGCCGACGAGCGAGATTGCCTGCCCTGCGAAAAATTTACGGTAATTCGGATTCGCGAGAGCCGCGAATGTTCCACGCGCCATTAGCGAAAGCCGGCCACATCCCTAGGTGTATACGGTTCTGTTAAAAGTTCCGATTCTTCAGCCGACAGTTTCACATCCACTGCCGCGATCGCATCTACGAGATGCTGTGGCTTCGTGACCCCGACAATCGGTGAAGTCACACCTGGCTGCTGCATCACCCAGGCCAAAGCAACTTGTGCAGGGGGGAGACCTAAACCGTCAGCAACCTGGGTTACTCGTTCGACTATGAACCGATCCGAGTCTTGGTACAGCATCCGACCAAATTCATCCGTCTCGCTGCGGGCACTCACTGTGTCCCACGGCCGCGTGAGTCGGCCTCGAGCCAACGGACTCCAGGGAATCACGCCGACTCCTTGATCTATACAGAACGGCAACATCTCACGCTCTTCTTCACGGTGCAGCAGGTTGTAATGATTCTGCATTGAAATGAATCGGGTCCAATGATTGAGATCGGCAGTGAACTGCATCTTTGCGAACTGCCATGCATACATTGACGATGCACCTATGTAACGTGCCTTGCCCGCTTTCACAACATCGTGCAGTGCCTCCATAGTTTCTTCAACTGGTGTCTTTGAGTCAAAGCGGTGAATTTGGTAGAGATCAACGTAATCCGTACCCAGTCTTCGAAGGCTGTGATCGATTTCAGTCATAATTGCTTTACGCGAAAGGCCGCCCGCATTGATATCTGACCGCATTGGTCCATTGACTTTGGTAGCAAGCACCACATTGTCGCGATCTGTAAAGTCTTTCAGCGCCCGCCCAAGAATCTCTTCACTCGTTCCTGATGAATACACATTCGCGGTATCGAAGAAATTAATTCCGGCATCAAGAGCATTCTTGATAATTTCCCGACTGTCTATCTCCGAAAGAGTCCAGGCATGAGTTCCACTGTTTGCATCGCCAAAGCTCATTGCACCGAGGCAGACCTTTGAAACAGACAGCCCTGAGTTACCTAACTTGGCGTAGCGCATCTTCGCTCCTTCTATTCTCATTGCAACGTATTGTCAAAGCTTTGGACTTATTTCGTTACGTTTTCAGCTTCATCCATATTTCTTTGTTCATCACCTGCATGACTAATGCGCGATGGGATCGCTTTGACTGCATAAATCGCGCCAATAAATGCCAGAACCGCTGCAAGAATCAATGCGATGCGCATGCCGTAGATATACGAGGCTCCAGCCACTTCCATAAGTGAATTGTGAATATCATCGGGAAGCGTGTCGGCGAGTTGTACTGCAGCTGAAAGTGACGTATCTGCGCCTTGCAGTTGCTCAGGTGTGAGACTCGTAAGAGTTGAAGAGTCTTGACTAAACCGTTGCTGAAAACCAACGGTTGCAATTCCACCGAGCAGTGCGATACCTAAAGCTTGACCTGTCTGGCGGGTGATCTGATTGAGCGCAGACGCGCCGCCGGACTTTTCTGGCGAGACCGCAGTCATCATCGCTTCTGTACTTGCGGGCATGAAAATGCTGAAAGACATGGCCATAAACGCAAAACCCAGGCCGAGCATCCAATACGGCGAAGTGGTGGTAGTCACCGTCATTGACAAAGCCGAAACGCCCGTCATCGCCGTACCAAATGCGATGGTTTTGCGCAGACCAAAACGCTGCATGATCCACGGTGCACGAGGCACGATCAATATATTGACCAGCACAATCGGACCCGACGTGGCGATTGCGGCTTGTAGAGGTGAATATCCCTTGACCAGCTGCAACGAGATAGTCGCAAGGAACATCGCACCTGACATCGCGATAAACGCGAAAGTCAACGTGAGTGCTGCCGCACTCAATTGAGGACTCTTCATTAATGACAATTCGAACATCGGATTTTCTGTGTGGTTTTCCCACCAGAAGAACAACATCGCGAACAGAATTGCAATCGTGAAGCCAGACAAGATGGGCACACTCGTCCAACCATGCCCAGGGCCTTCGATTACAGACCAGATAAACGTAGCTAGCGCAACTGTTGAGAAGAGCGCTCCTAATAGATCGAACTTCGCGGTAAACGGATCCTTGGATTCGGGTACGTAAATTGCACAGAGCACGATCGTCACCAACAGAATCGGCAAGTTTACGACGAAACAGGCCTGCCAACTAAACCAAGCGAGCAACAGCCCACCCGTAATCGGGCCAATGAAAGAGCCGATCGCGTTCATCAGTGACCAGTAAGCAATAGCTTTGCGACGTTCATTAGCCTCACGAAAAACATCGACCAAAATCGACAACGTCGCAGGCATTGTGAGCGCTGCACCCACTCCCATCAGGGCACGCCAGATGATGAGTTGCTCAGGATTTGTCGCCACAGAAGCTCCGGCAACTGTCGCAACGGTAATTGACAGACCAAGAATCAAGGCTTTCTTTCGACCATATTTATCACCTACCGCTGCGCCTGTCAGGGTCAGACCTGCAAGGACAACAATGTACGAATCAACAATCCACTGGAGCTGTGCATCTGAGGCCCCTAATTCACGCACCAAAGTGGGCAAAGCTGTATTCAAGATAGACACCTGCATCGTGATCGTGATGAGTACGAGGCAGAGCACGACCAGTACCAACCAGCGGCGTGGGTGACCGAAATCAGTGGGTTGTGGCATGGGTGGTAGTTTCGCATGAATCGTGCTGAGTTTTTGCATTACTCCAAAATCGCAACCAGTAACCCTGCTACTTTCTTGGTCATTGAGATTACGAGATTGAGGGTCGATTCATGACAAGTGTGAACAAAGAGTTCACTGGGAAAGTCGCACTCGTTACAGGTGGTGGCAAAGGAATTGGCGGAGCTATCTCTGAAATGCTGGCAGCGCGTGGCGCAACTGTGGCAATTAATTTCCGAAGTGACGTAACCATGGCTCAGGACACCTGCGACCGCATTAACACTGCCGGGGGCACAGCTGCACTATTCCAAGCTGATATCTCAGATGAACATGCGCGTGAACAACTCGTCGTGTCAGTTCTCGAAAAATTCGGATCTATCGATTTATTGGTGAATAACGCCGCCTACACGAAAATTCAAGATCCGCATGAACTGACTTTGCGCACCTGGAAGGCGATGTTTGCTGCAAACCTCGATGCAGCATTCCACCTTACTTGGCTCGTCAAAGATGACATGCTCGCTCGAGGTAGCGGGAGCATCGTGAATATTTCGTCTAACGCGGCCGAGCGTCCTAATGCGATTCAACTTGCATATGGGACTTCTAAGGCAGCTTTGAACGCCTTTACTGCCCGCGCCAGCCTTGCCCTTGCGCCAAATGTGCGCATCAACTGCGTCTCCCCTGGATTTACCGAGACACCGCGCGTAGCTACGGTCGACGCCGTCACCCAAAAACAAATGCGGGCCTCGATTCCGATGCAACGTGCAGGGACATCAGAAGAAATCGCCGAGATGACTTGCTTTTTGCTTTCAGAAAAGGGTGGATACATCACCGGACAAACAATTTCTGTTTCAGGTGGACCTAACTAATACATTTGATCTTTCCTGACTAACGCGGAAGCTTGCGAAACACTGGTCGTGGCATGGACTTTAAACCCGCCATGACAAAACGTAACGGACCTGGTGCGTACACCGTTTCCTTACCTTTGCGCAATGACTTCACCACAATGTCCGCGACAACGTTGGCGTCAGTAGTCATCGGAGCTTCCGGAAGTCCTTCGGTCATTCGTGTGCGCACCATGCCAGGTCGTACCACAAGCACATGTGCACCGGTTCCATGCAAGGCATCGCCAAGACCCTGCGCAAAAGCATCCAATCCGGCTTTAGTAGATCCATAAATGAAGTTAGATCGTCGAGCTCTATCACCGGCAACACTGGAATACACAACGAGTGATCCGTGCCCCTGCGTGCGTAGTCTGCGCGCAACGTGCAATCCGATACTGACTGCGCCTGTGTAGTTCGTAGTAGCCATTTCTACTGCAAGGTCAGGATTGGCTTCAGCTTCTTCTTGGTCACCCAGAACACCAAATGCGAGAAGGACGATGTCAATATCGCCTGCATCAAAAATTCCATCAACGAAGGCTCCGTGCCCTTGCGTGGTGCGCGCATCGAAGTCCAGTGCAGTTACCCCGACAATGCCATCTGCGGTTAAGGCGGCAACCGCAGCATTGCGGGCGACGGAAGGTCGAGCCGCGAGAACAATACGACGGAGGCGACTGCGAGGAAGCGCACGAACAGTGGCGAGTGCGATCTCGCTGGTTCCGCCGAGTACGAGTACTGACTGCGGTTCACCCAATGCGTCATTCATCTGTTCCCCTTAATTGTGGTTATTCGTGAGAAGCGTTGTAGTTACTAGATAGAAAGTCTTCGGGCGAGGTCTGAAGTAAACACACCACGTGGATCGAGCTGATCACGAACCTGTTGCCACTCACTCAGTCTTGGGTACGTGCGCGCGAACATTTGTGGTGACTGACGTGAGTCTTTTGCTAGATACAACCGCCCGCCTGCCTCTGCAATCAAGTGGTCAAGGTCGTCAAGCGCTTGTCCAAGGCCTTCAACGCCGGCAGGTACATCAGCGGCCAGAGTCCATCCTTGCTGAGGAAATGACAGCGGGGCCGGGTTAGCCGGGCCAAATCGCTTCAAGACTGTTAAGAAACTTGGAGCTCCAACATCCCTCAGTTTGTCGAGAGCCACACGGATGAGATGACTTGCCGAATCTGGAACCACGCATTGGTACTGCAAAAACCCTCGCGGCCCATAAATTCGATTCCAATCTTGCACACCATCAAGTGGGTGGAAGAAAGCGCTAATCGATTGTAGATCACCTGTCTGAGATTTTGGAGCCTTACGAAACCATGCCTCGTTGAAGGCTCGAATAGTGAGTTTGTTGAGCAAACCACTTGGAAAAATTGGTGGCGCGGTTGCGATGGCCTTTGGCTCAAAGGCCAATGCATGCGTGCGTTGCTTCGCACTCAATTGCTCAATTGCTGCATGATCGCCGCTTGTGATGACACCTCGCGCACTTTGTGAAACTGTGTCAATCCAAGCAACGGTATAGCGATACTTATCGTCCCCCGACACCATCGTTGACATGACTTCATCTAGATCGTTAGCGCGCTGGGTATCGACGCTGATAAGTGAGCTCGTAAGTGGAATGACATCGAATGTTGCTTGAGTGATGACACCGGTAAGTCCCATACCTCCGATGGTTGCCCAGAACTGCGCAGCAGAATCTCCATCAGGTCTTAGTTCGCGAACTTCCCCAGAGCCATCTATCAATGTGAGAGCTAGAACGTGTGCACCAAACGTGCCATCAACATGGTGATTTTTACCGTGCACATCTGAACTGATTGCTCCGCCCACTGTCACCATCCGAGTGCCTGGAGTAACAGGCACAAATGCACCAGCTGGGACAATCGCCTTCATCACCGAATCAAGGCTCGCGCCGGCACCGGCAGTGACAGTGCCCAAGACGGGGTCATAAGAAACCTCGTCAAAGGCGTGGAGATCAAGAACTGTTCCGCCACCACTTTGTGCCGCGTCTCCGTATGAACGGCCAAGTCCACGAGCAAGTACGCCTCGAGCGCCGGCCGACCGCACCGCTTGCTGAACTTCTTCAGTAGAGGAGCAAGGTTGAACCCGCGCAAGGCTCGGACAGGTGCGACCCCACCCAGTGAGGAGCTGCTCCTGATCCGAGATTGATAGAGACATATCAGACCCCCAAAGCACCGAAGCCGAAGAGCACGACCCAGACAAAGCCTAAGGCGAGCAACACTCGATCACGGAGTACGGCATCTTCGGGCGCCTCAGCTTGGCCGCGATCGATGCCTACCCCATAGCGAAGAATTGCAAGCACAAATGGCAAAACGCTCCACTGCGCCCAAGGCAATGTTGACGGCGCAGTACCGACTTCAAAGGCCCATAGACAATAAGCCGTGATGGTTACCGCTGCTGCAGTTCCCCAGACAAACCGCAAATACCCCACTGTGTAACCCTCGAGGCTTTTTCTCCTGATTTCCGGATGCCCATTTTCAACAGCTTCGAGCCAAGCAAGTTCGCAGTAGCGTTTTCCTGCGGCCATGAAAAGCGAACCGAAGCCAGCAACAATTAAAAACCACTGCGAAATTGGTAAGTCTGACGCTACACCGCCTGCGATGGCGCGTAACAAAAATCCCATTGACAGCAACGCGAGCTCAATAACTGGCTCATGCTTTAAGCCAAGCGAATAAGCCAAAGTGAAAACAAAGTAAATTGCAATAACACCCGCCAGCTCTGGACGAATCCAGAATGACAAGGCCAGAGCAGCGACAACGAGAACCCCAGATATCGCAACGGCCACTGCCGGTGCCAATTCGCCTGCCGGAATCGGGCGGTAACGCTTAGTTGGGTGAAGCTGATCAGCTGTGATATCCCGTAAGTCATTGATGAGATAGGTCGAACTTGATATTAGACAAAAGGCAATGAAGGCACCGACTGTTGGCCAGAAGACGTCGACGTCAAAGACAGCTCCAGCCGCCAGCGGCGCTGCAAAGACCAAGATGTTCTTCAGCCACTGCCTCGGACGAAGCGCGACGACCGCGGCAACAACTCTCGGACGTGAATTGACGCTTATTGTCACTTGGCTGACTCCATACTCAAGACACGTATTTCACTTGCCTGCGGCTCAGAGTCTCCAACTATGCGTGCTAACTGCGGCACAACTAGGAACCAAGTGATGAGATGCATACACAGAAGCAAAATCCGGGTTGACCACAAGACTTCATCGGGTTGCATGATCGGACCTGCCATTGAAACCAATGCGATGAGCGAGCCTGTCCAGAAAATGATTCTTTTGGCATGACTTCGACCAAGAATCAAAGCAGATAACAGCGCTCCGACTACAGCTGCAAGAACCGGCAGCAGCAAAGGTACATACCAGCGAATCTGACCAACAGAATCGTCCTGACTTTGAGCAGCTGCAAACGGCACCCCACAGAGTCGACCAATTGCAAAAATCACGAGCGAAAGCAGACCCGACCAGACGCCAGTGACGATAGCTGCATACAAAAGAAAGCGCACAGTTGGATTTTCCGACTTTGGCGGCGCAATCGGGGTTACCGAGTGCAGCCAAGGACGGGAATTCATCCCCCTATTGTGTCGAATAGGGCCACGGTTATTGGTAGGTGCCCAAGAAGGTAGCTAGGCGTGTGCCAGAGGTGATATCCAAGTGCTTTTCACCCCAGCAGCCGCGTAGGGTCATGGGGTGCACACTTGGAATCTGGCATGAGCCAGTTAGTAGCGAAAAAGGGTTCGACGTCCCCTGCCATCATCACCTTGGTGCTTGCCTTGGCCCTCGTGAGCATTTTGGCGATTTCCCTCGTAATCACGGGGGGCTCGTATGTGGAGCCAGCTGCAGGTTTGCCTGATTCAGGACCTCTTGTCGTCTGGGGTACTCCGATACTTCGACTGATCACTGACTTAGCCGCAATCGCCACCATTGGTTGGCTCTTGGCCGCAAGTGTGCTTGACCCAGCTGGAAAAGGCGGTGTTGTCTCAGCAGTCGGCCGCCGCGACTTAATGCGCGCTGGGATCGCTGCCTGCGTCTGGGCAGTGTTAGCCGTGGTGCAAATGCTGTTTGCCTTGGCGAATATTTTGGGGCTGACACTCCTGGAAGCGTTAAATCCAGAGGTAATCGCAACGTACGCAAACGAGATTCCAGCTACACGGGCATTGATGGCCGCGACACTTCTTGCCATCGTGATCGGACTTGGGTGTTTCGTGAGTTCTTCCACCGGCTCAGCAATCAGTTGGCTTGTCGTAGCCATGATTGCCGCCTCGCTCCCATCTCTCGGTGGGCACGGTGCAGGCCTTGGCGATCACGCGCTTGCATTAACGTCAGGCATCACGCACGTTCTGGCTGCTTTTCTTTGGATCGGCGGGTTGTATGCCTTAGCTGCGCATGCCACTCGCAGTGACTTTCCTCTGCAAAAATCTATTCAGCGCTTTTCACCAATTGCACTTATCGCTTTTATCTTGGTTGCTGCAAGCGGTTTGGCGAATGCTTATACCCGCTTGGATTCGATCGGACAGCTGCTCACCACAGGCTACGGACGAATTATCCTGTTAAAAGTCTTTGTGCTTGTCACGCTTGGTTTCATCGCTTGGAATATGCGTAAAAAATTTGCTCAGTCTTTTTCCCAATCCCGTGTGAGCATGTTTGCGCGTGTTGCAGCCGGGGAACTTGTCGTGATGGGAACGGCCCTAGCTTTGGGTGTCGCACTCTCATCGTCAGCGCCTCCTCGCGTTGAAACGCAGTTTGGTAGTTACGGAGAGAGCCTCTTAGGTTTCGCGTACCCGCCAGAGCCAACCGTTTTACGAGTTGTATTTGGCTTTCGCCTTGATCCACTTTTCTTGACTGGTGCGCTCATTGCTGCAGGGCTGTATTGCTTCGGTGTCGCCCGGTTGCTCAGCCGTGGCGATAAGTGGCCTTGGGGCCGCACGATTTCTTGGTTGCTCGGCATCAGCGTTGTTATCTGGTGCACGAACTCTGGCATCTCTGTGTATTCACAAGTCTCTGTGTCTTTGCACATGACAGAACACATGACAATGGCAATGCTGGCACCGATCCTGTTAGTGCTCGGAGCGCCAGCCACTTTGGCACTACGCGCAATCAAACCATCGCACGGCAATGAACGCGGGCCGCGTGAATGGGTGGTGTGGTTCCTACACAGTTGGCCCACACGAATATTGACGAATCCGTTCTATGTTTTCTTGATCTACGTCATAGGTCTTTATGGGCTTTACTTCACGCCCGCTTTTGGCTGGCTCATGGGAAGTCACATCGGACATATTTACATGCAATTGCATTTCTTATTTGCCGGATACCTATTCTATTGGGTGATCATGGGAATCGATCCGCGCCCAAAGCCATTGCCTTACTGGGGTCGCTTCATGATGCTGTTACTTGCGATTTCGGTGCACGGATTTTTCGCTGTTGTTTTGATGATGAGTTCAAATCTTTCACTAGCTCCTGAGTGGTACTCAATTGTTCGCCCGCCTTGGATGGCCGACTTACTCGCTGATTCACTTACAGGTGGTCAGATCGCTTGGGCTCTTGCCGAGATTCCATCGGTCTTAGTCATGGTGGTTATTGCAATTCAATGGTCACGAAGTGACGACCGCGAGTCCAAACGCAATGACAGGCAAGCTGATCGTGATGGTAATGCACAAATGAATGTGTATAACGAACACCTAGCGCGCCTGGCAAAGCGTGACCAGCAACTTTCGGAGTAAGTGTGGTTGAAAGAAATTTGCTCACCAAAACTGCGATCACGGTTCTGATGACCACCACACTGGCTCAAGTGGAGCCCGCGAATGCCGCAAACGACGGATCCTGGCAAAATTCAGTGACTTCCGACCAAGTCGTGCTTGTGACGGCCGGCTCAACTTCTTCAACGTCAGGAACGCTGAGGAGTTTCGCACGCCAAGGCTCAGAGTGGGTTCTTGTTCAAAAACCTACTCCTGTTTTCTTGGGTCGAAGCGGACTCATACCGGCCCAGTCAAGGAAACAATCTTCTGGCACAACTCCGATGGGCACATTCAATTTAACCTCGGCTTTTGGTCGCAGCGCTAATCCAGGTACGAAACTCCCTTATGTGCGAGTAGACCGAAACGATGCCTGGACATTTAACCCAAAAGTTCCCAGCACATACAACGTCTTCCAGAATGCAACACGATCCTGGAAAAGTTACGGAAAATATGTTGAGCATTTGTGGGCTCTTGGCCCGCAATATGACTATGTGGTTGTCACTGACTTCAATAAGCCCTTGGGTGTGGTGTACACCGATTCCAAGGGTGTCAATCGAACTTCTTCATCCGCTGATACCAAGCGCGGTGGCGGTATTTTTCTCCATGTTTCAAAGGGAATACCTACAGCGGGCTGTGTGAGTATGGCGAAAAATGTGATGCGCTCTCTGCTGAATTGGCTTGACCCAAAGTCAAAGCCAATTGTGATCATCGGACTTGAAGAAACCCTTATGAAGTAATTGATCCTTTGATGCGAATATCTTGTAAAACTGGAAAATCTGCACGCACTTTTCCGGGCAAATCCGCGTCAATAGTTGCGTAAAGAACGCACTCAGAATCACCTGCCCGATTGACAACTTCGCCGACGGGATTCACTATCTGCGAGTGGCCTCCCAGTACAACCTCTCCTTGGGTCCCCACTTCGTTGCATGCCAAGACCCATACTTGATTCTCAATTGCCCGTGCCCGCAACAAAACATCCCAGGCTTCAATTCGTATCGATGGCCACCCCGAAGCAATAACAACACAAGCCGCTTCGCGCTCGGAGAATGCGCGGAATAGCTCGGGAAACCTTAGGTCGTAACACGTCGCTAAAGCGGTCTTACCAAGGATGGTCTCCGTGACAGCAATTTCTGATCCATGCGAAAAGACGTCAGTCTCCCCCTCGTGAAATCCAAAGAGGTGAATCTTGCGGTACTTCGCGATAAGTATTCCATCTGGATCAAACAGCACACTGGTGTTGAATAATGCATTCTGTTCTGTTCTTTCTGCAAATGATCCTGCGTGTAACCAAATGCCATTCTTGATTGCCGACTCACGCATGGCAGCCACGAGTTGTCCGTCGATTGATTCCGCATGCTCATGTGCTGCACTGAAATTAAATGCCCCCACGTGCCAGAGTTCCGGCAGAACAACTACGTCGGCTTGAAGCGCAGCTTCGTCAATCAAATCCAGCACCCGCTGCTTGCGGGCACCAATAGTTTCGTGGCTGCTTACCTCGAGTTGGACGAGTGCGATCGACACCTGCATGAGTTGAGCCTAAGACCTTTCAGGGTTTTCTGAATTTTTGGGACTGCCTTGATCCGCTTTGCCCTCCTAAAGTCACCCGTGGCATTGCAAGCCTGGAGCCTTGGATTTCTTTACTTCCCTTTCTAGCAGGCATTGATGTCACGCCTTAAGGCACAATGCCTTTATGCCTAGCACCACAAATCTCATCCGCGTCTTTCTTCTGGATGATCACGAGATTGTCCGCAGAGGCTTGGCTGACCTGATAAACCTTGAATCCGACATGGAAGTAGTCGGAGAAGCGTCATCTAAAGAGGAGGCCATGCATCGCATTCCGGCTTCTCGCCCTACCGTGGCGGTGCTTGACGTACGTCTTCCTGACGGCACGGGAGTAGAAGTTTGTCGCGATATTCGTTCAGACCTTCCAGATGTGCGTTGTCTCATGCTCACTTCATACTCTGACGACGAGGCACTCTTTGACGCAATTATGGCCGGTGCTTCAGGTTATGTCTTGAAAGAAATTCGTGGCACCGATTTGATTACAGCGATTCGTCAGGTCGCTGAAGGAAAATCTTTGCTCGATCCTGGTGCTACACAGCGAGTTTTGGATCGGCTGCGCGAAGGCGAAAATCAAGACCAACGACTCCTCGGGTTGTCGGATCAAGAACGCCGAATTCTTATTCTCATTGGAGATGGGTTAACTAATCGCCAGATTGGTGAGTCCATGCATCTTGCTGAAAAAACGATAAAAAACTACGTGTCTAGTTTATTGTCGAAATTAGGAATGGAACGACGCACACAGGCGGCCGCACTCGCTGCACGCATGGCTGCTGAAAGTCAGCACAAGAACTCTCGCTAAGAGACTTTCATGAAGGCACTTGTTTCGTCACTCGCAAAGGGCACGCGGGCTGTCCAATAAATTCAGCGCTTAATCAAGCGGTGCTCGCCAAACTAAGCGAGTACCACCATCCTCATGCACACGTTCTACTGTGCAGGAGCCGCCGAGATCTTCAGCTCTGGAATACAGATTTGCAATCCCTGAGATTCCCGTCATCCCCTCGATATCGACACCGATCCCATCATCTATCACAATTAATGTGACATTTGCGGTGTCAACTTCTACTGACACTTCAATGTGGCCAGCTTGGGAATGTTTCATCACATTGGACAACCCCTCACGCAACACTGCCATCACGTGATCACCCAGCCTCTCACTCACGACCGAATCAATTGGTCCGATGAATCGCAACGCGGGTTGAAACCCCAGAGCCACAGCTGAGTGTTCAGTTTCTCGAAGAATTCGGCCTCGCACACCAGTTGCGGGACCTGACATTGGCTCATGCAGAGCAAAAATTGTCTGTCGAATTTCCCGAATGGTTTCATCCAATGCATCCACGGCGTTGGAGATTCGTTCATCCACTGCGGGATCCAACTTTCCCAAGCGCGATGCACCCTGTAGTGACATCCCCGTTGCAAATAGGCGCTGAATAACTAAGTCGTGCAAATCGCGTGCGATGCGATCGCGGTCTTCATACAGTGCAAGCCGCTCATGTTCCTGCCGCGCTTCAGCTAGCACCAGAGTGAGCGCTGCCTGAGCGGCAAAGCTTTGTACCGCATCAACAGCATCTTGATTTGGGTTTTGCACATCACTATCCCAAATCAGAGTGAACACTGCTATCGCTTGATCCTCATTCATCATCGGGATCGCAATAATTGACCCGAAAGTGCGCGGTTCATCGATGTTCAAAACCGCGTCTGTTTGACGCACGACCTTGCCGTGCCTCATGACATCATGTAAAAACGATCCTGGCGGGATCTCTTGGCCCATCCAACTTCTTGCCAAATCCGTGAAAGCATTCGAACGCAAGGTTCGTGGGCGACTTCTCTGCATCGCCCATTTTGGCTCTGGCGAACGAAAAATCTTGTGAGGGTCGTACTCATCAACAACTTCAGCGACCAAACGTCCTTGCGAGTCTGGGATCGCGACAACACAAGCATCTGCGCCAGCGATTTTTCGAGCGTGCTTTGCAATCAACGGAATTATCTGCTCAGCGTCGGATGAAGAAAGAACCGTAGTCGCAATATCGGCGACAGCCTGCTGCCATTCTTCGCGTCGTCGACTGGACTCATAGAGTCGCGCATTTTCAATAGAAACGGCTGCGGCGGCTGCCAGCGCTGCAACCAAGTACTCGTCTTCTTCAGTGAAAAATTCACCATTGTGCTTCTCTGTGAGATAAAGGTTTCCGAAAACTTCACCACGCACTCTGACTGGTACCCCAAGAAAAGATTTCATGGGCGGGTGACCAACAGGGAATCCAACTGATGCCGGATGAGCAGCGAGATCTTCTAGTCGAATCGCCACCGGATGCTCAATGAGGAGCCCTAAAATTCCGCGACCTTGCGGAGGTGTGCCTAACTGCTCGACGGTCGCGCGTTTCATCCCAACGTTTATAAAGTCAGTAACCTGGCCACCTGGGCCTAAAACCCCAAGCGCTCCGTATGTCGATGAAGTCAGATCCACAGCTGCCTGCACGATTCGACGCAAGGTTGAACTCAGTTCAAGCCCACCTGCAATACCAAGAAAGGCAGAGAACAGGCCTAAGTCTCTTTCTTTCATCATGCATACCATCATGCACTGAATGACAGCTAACTCGCTAACAATCCCAATGTTGGGCAATCATCCCAACGTAGGGGCCGAATTTTCAGCGGATCACTAGCATTGTGACTGAGCAATAACAACAGCGAATGCACGGGGGTGTATTAAGAATGAGTTTAAGAACTACTTCTAGAATTATTGCCTTAGCCACAATCTCAGTTGTTGCTTTATTCCTTGTTCTCCTGATTGACGACGAAAGACGTATTCAAAACATTTCGCGTGAAATTACTCAGGCTGAAACAATTGTGAGTGCTTCGATGAATCACACTCGGACACTGCTTCGATTCACATTCATATTCGAAACAGCGCTTCTGGCAGTGTTCGTGGGATTCATCCTGTTGGGACTTTCAAAGCGAGTTATTCGTCCACTTAATCACCTTCGCGGTGATCTCTTCGCGGCCGCGCATGATCATCTACATGTCATTGAGCCGACTGGACCAAAAGAGATTGCTCAGGTTGCCATCGATGCCGAACACTTGCGTCGCTCATTAGTGAACCAAACTGACCTTACTGCGCAGTCATCAAGGGCACTTCATTATGAAGCTCCCGCCGCGGAGTCCATTCGTGCCTCACTGGATCGAGGAATACAGCCAGTACCAGGTTTCGCTGGCTACTCCCGCCCGATTGAAGGAGTCATTGCCGGTGATTGGTGGTGGGCCGGGGTTCGTAGTGATGGCAAACGCATATTCGCTATCGCAGACGTGAGCGGTCATGGCGTCGACGCGGGAGTGATGGCGATCGAAAGTCGTTCAATCGTCTCAACTGCGCTCGCATCTTTTATTCCGCTCCATGACATCGCCCAGGCCTTAGTCCGTCACACGTGGGATCAGGGCAAGTTTTTCACCCTATTTATGGGCGTGATCGACGATGAGCGTCTGGAATTCTGCTCTGCCGGCCACGAGTACTCCTGCATCTTGGACTCAACTAGTCAATATCTCTTACCGACGACAGGGCCGGTGATCAGTAATCTCGGGGGCCAATGGACCACCTCGTCAGTTCCCATCATTGCGACTTCTGCTTTTCTCGCTGCAACTGACGGGCTGATTGAACCCACATCAACCGCTCAAGTTGACCAATGGTTTGCCCAAGCCACCCGGACGCAACCATCTACCCCAGAGAATTGGCTTAGTCATCTACTTTCTGCCTCACGCGAGGCAACTGAAGGATGGCCAGATGACCTGACAGTGATCCTCGCCACCGGGATTTAGTAGTGGCGTATTTCAAGTAAGGGCACCTCAAATGCGACTATTAGGCCATGCGTCTGAAAACCACACTTATTTGTCTTGCTACCGCTGCTCTTGCGGCCACCATCATTGGGCCAGCAACCGCTGCACCTGCTAAGAATTCGACCATTGGGCTTCAGGGCAAGGTCGTGCCTGCCTCGCTCTTCGGCATGCATATCCAAAATGCAGAAATTGGCTCATGGGCAACCGTGCCCATTGGTTCACTTCGCCTTTGGGATAACCAAACCAGTTGGGCAAATATTGAGAAGGTTCAAGGAACCTTCGACTGGACCGCTCTGGACAAAGCTGTTGCGACATCACAATCCAAGGGCGTCAATGACATCTTGATGGTTCTTGCTGGCACTCCGGCTTGGGCCACAGATGACCCGTCACCAGCCGCATTGCCGGTGCCGGGTGCCGCTGGAATGCCAAAAGATTTCAGTTGGTGGGATAAGTGGGTGACCGCAGTAGTCACGCGTTACAAAGGCAAGATAACTTCGTACCAACCATGGAATGAAGCAAACTTGTCGACTTTCTCAACTGGCTCACCTTCGCAGATGGCAGACCTCACCAAGCGTGCCTACGACATCATTAAGCGCGTGGATCCATCTGCATTGGTTGTCGCACCAAGTACCGGCACTCGCTTAAGCGGAGCTTTCAATAAGTTTTATCCACCATTCCTTCAGGCGCTAAAAGCCAAGGGTTGGCCAATTGATGTATGGAGTGCACACACGTACCCGGCAAGTTTGGGTACACCGGTGACTCGGGCAGCACTTGCCATGGCCTACCTCAAGGTTCTCAAAAAGGCTGGCGCTCCAAAACTGCCATTCTGGGATACCGAAAATAATTTCGG